>CANQKJ010000042.1 GCA_947624465.1 uncultured Oscillospiraceae bacterium | reverse complement strand
ATGCGGGTGTAGTTCAATGGTAGAATCCCAGCCTTCCAAGCTGGTCGCGTGGGTTCGATTCCCATCACCCGCTCCACGTCGGGGCAAGCTCCATATCGCTCGCCCCGCCGCAAGCGGCAGAGCTCGTTCATTCCGCTGCCCCTCTCTCCCCACAAAGCGGGAGAACGCTTTGTGGGGCCCCGGAAGGGCGGTCTCTTTCCGGGCAGAGCCTGAAAAGGGCACAATACGCGCCTGTAGCTCAGGTGGATAGAGCAGCTGCCTTCTAAGCAGCGGGCCGGGGGTTCGAGTCCCTTCAGGCGTACCACGGCGTCGGCGTAAGCTGCATATCGCTCGCCCCGCCGCAAGCGGTAGGTCTCGCTCACTCCGCTGCGCCTCCTTTCCCCACAAAGCCTGGGGGACGGCTTTGCGGGGGACCCCTTGGTTCTCCGAAAAGGCGGCTTTGCGGGGACCCCAGCACAACTTTATATGGTGGGTATAGCTCAGCTGGGAGAGCACCGGATTGTGGTTCCGGGTGTCGTGGGTTCGAGCCCCATTACCCACCCCATATCAGGCTGAGGGCCGGGGCGTCCGCTCCGGCCCTCGCCTCACTTCACATTGGGGTGTAGCCAAGTGGTAAGGCACGGGACTTTGACTCCCGCATTCGCTGGTTCGAGTCCAGCCATCCCAGCCACATCGTCGGCGCGGACTGCGTATTCCTCGCTCCGGCCTGCGGCCAGAGCTCGCTCACTTCGTCGCGCCTCCTCCCCCCACAAAATGCTCCGCATTTTGCGGGGACCCCCATTGGGGTGCCTCCGCTGCCTCCCTCTCCCCACAAAGCCAAAGGACGGCTTTGCGGGGGCCCATTTTCTGCTTCGCGGATTTTTGGGACCCCATGAAGTCCGCGAATATGACTCGTTAGCTCAGTTGGTAGAGCAACGCCCTTTTAAGGCGAAGGTCCGGGGTTCGAGCCCCCGACGAGTCACCAAAAAGCGAGCGTCTGCAAAGCAGGCGCTCGCTTTTTGCGTTACACCTATCCGCGCCGCCTCGTTCATCGGCGCGAAAACCGCGGCCGGGTGGCCCGGTAGCAGGCGTCGCACAGCCGGCCCCGGTGCTGGAGGGGCAGGGCCTTGCCGCAGCGGTCGCAGAAGCGGATATTATTTCTCAGCCGGTGGAGCAGTATCTCGTTGATCTCCTCCGCCACCTCCTCCCGGCTGTCATACAGCCGGTCCTCGTCCACCGGGCAGTCGAAGGCCCTGGCGAAGGAGAAATACAGATCCAGCTTGCGGTAGTGCTGTTCCAGCTCCGGCAGGGTGGGCTCCCCCTCCGGCAGCCCCGGCTGATCGATGGGTTCCCCCTGCTGCCAGCGGCGGAGGAACTGGAAGAACAGGTCCCGCAGGGCGTCCTCCGTCTCGTCGAAGGGGATGTTGGCCGCCCGCAGCTCCTGCTCCTTGGTGAGGGTGAAGCCCATCTCCCGCATTTCGGAGATGAGGGAGATATAGCGGCTCACGTCCAGCTTGCGGTAGGGCTCCGGGCTGGGCATTTTACTCCACTCGGTGAGCACCTCCAGCAGATCGAAGTCCACCCGCAGCACCAGATCGGAGAAGCCCGCCACGGCGCATTGCAGCGGCGGGACCACCGCCTCCAGCCCCGCACGGATGGTGGGCAGGTTCTGGGTGGCCCCCACGAAGCCCTTGTTATACATCCCGTAGCGGCCCGCCCGGCCGGCGATCTGCTTGATCTCCTCCGGCCGCAGCTCCCGGCGCTCCGTCCCGTCGAACTTCTCCGTCTCCATGAAGATGATCCGGCGGATGGGCAGGTTCAGCCCCATGCCGATGGCGTCGGTGGACACCACATATTCCATCTCCCCGGCCAGAAAGCCCTCCATCTGCTTCCGCCGGGTGGAGTAGGGCAGTGCCCCGTAGATGATGGCGGGTTCCTTTCCGCTCTGGCGCAGGTCCTCGGCCACGGACAGCACCCCCACCTTGGAGAAGGTGATGAGGGCGTCCCCCGGCATGATCCGCTGGTAGTCCACGGTGCGGTCCATGCAGATAAGAGGGGTGGTGCGCTCATGCTCCACCACCTCCCAGCTGTCGCCGCAGCTCTCGATGAGCCGGATGAGCAGGTCTTTTGCCTCCGGCGCGGCGCACAGGTGGACCTCCGGGGCCAGCACCCCCAGAATGGCCCTCGTCCAGGCATAGCCCCGCTGGGGGTCCGCGATCATCTGGCACTCGTCGATGACCGCCGCGTCCCACCGGCGCTTCAAATCCAGCTTCTCGGCGGTGGCAGCCACATGGGTGTCCCCCTCCCGCACGTCCTCCTCCTCGCCGGTGGAGAGACTGCATTTCACCCCCGCGTCCAGCAGGGTCTCCTGCCCCTCCAGGGCCAAAAGGCGCAGGGGGGCCAGGTAGACCCCGGTTTTGGCCAGCTTCAGATGCCGGAAGCCCTCGTAGGTCTTGCCGGTGTTGGTGCCGCCGATGTGGAGGATGAACCTCCGCCGCATGGCCCGGGCCTCCGGGTACTCGTCCCTGGGATTCAGGGCCACCAGCAGGGACAGGCTGGTGCGGATGGCCTGGGGCACATACCACACCGACCAGACGGCCTCCAGCCCGTCGGACAAAAGCAGCTCCTCCGGGAAGCCCTTTGCCGCCAGCAGGGCGCCGGTATCGGCCTCCGGGTGGGCGGCGGAGAAGTCCTCCAGGGACCGCCGGGCGGCCTCGTGGAGCACGCGGGGATAGCGCTCCAGCGCCTGGACGGCCAGCGGCGTGGGCGTATCGCCCCCCAGCAGCGGGGCCGCCCGCATGAAATGCCGCAGCAGCTCCGGGAGCTGCCTGGGGCTGCACCGGCGCTCGACGGCCAAAAACTCCCCCAGCCAGGCGTTGGCCTGGGCGGCGGTGGGACGGCCCCTGACGCCGCCGGACACCCGCTTTCGGATGGCCCGGTGATAGTACCCCGCCAGCCGCCATGCCTGGGAGCCGTCCCGCTTCGTCTCATTCCAGGCGTGGGCCAGGGCCTCCCCCGTCCGCTTCCACCGGACGGGCGGCCAGCCCCTCCCACGGTTCCCCCTGGGCACAGCGCTCCCTCCTCTCCGCTGTCATTCAACCGTTTTTCCATAGTATAGCCCATTCCGCCGAAATCTTCAACGGTGGGATTCGACCGCGCAAAAAGGGCGTCCGCGGCCGCGGACGCCCTTTCATGATGGATGATTTTACTCCGCCTTGCCGGAGCGCACCAGGGGAGCGTTCTCGTCCTGGATGTCCTTGAAGTTGGACAGCATGGGCTGGATGTCCTGGCGGCGCATGTGGCGGTCCACGTAATTCTTGGTGATCTTATAGACCACCGGGCACAGCACCAGCACGCCGATCAGGTTGGGGATCATCATCATGCCGTTGAGGGTGTCGGCGATGTCCCAGGCCAGGTTCTCGCCCATCACCGCGCCGCCGAAGATGGCGACGACGAAGATGATCCGATAGGCCAGCACGGCCTTGTCGGAGAACAGGAAGCCGCAGGCGGTGGAGCCGTAGTGGGACCAGCCCAGCACGGTGGAGAAGGCGAAGAGCATGACGGCGATGGCCACGAAGGCGGAGCCGATGAACCCGAACCGCTCGCCGAAGATGGTGCTCATCAGGTTGGAGTTGTTGATGGCCACGCCCTCCCACTCGGCGACCACCGCGCCGGTGGACAGGTCCACCAGATCGGAGGACAGGATGGAGAAGGCGGTGAGGGTGCAGACCACGATGGTGTCGGCGAACACCTCGAAGATGCCCCACATACCCTGGCGCACCGGCTCCTTCACGTTGGAGCTGGAGTGGACCATGACGGAGGAGCCCAGGCCCGCCTCATTGGAGAATACGCCCCGCTTGGCCCCCTGTTCGATGGCCAGCTTGATGCCCGACCCCACGATGCCGCCGGCGGCGGCCTTCATGCCGAAGGCCCCCTTGAAGATGGCGCCGAACACGGCGGGGATCTGGTGCAGATTGGTGAGCAGGATGACCAGGGTGCCCAGAACATACAGGATGACCATGAAGGGCACGATCTTCTCGGTGACGGAGGCAATGCGCTTCAGCCCACCCAGGATGACCAGGGCCACCAGGGCCAGGATCACCACGCCGGTGACCCAGGTGGGCACGCCGAACACGGCCTTCATATTGCCGGAGATGGAGTTCACCTGGGTCATGTTGCCGATGCCGAAGGAGGCCAGGAAGCAGAACACGGAGAACAGCACCGCCAGCACCGCGCCGATGGTCTTGCAGCCCTTCTTGGCGCCCAGGCCGTCCCGCAGGTAGTACATGGCGCCGCCGTGCCACTCGCCGCTCTCGCTCTTGCGGCGGTAGCAGATGCCCAGCACATTCTCGGAGTAGTTGGTCATCATGCCGAAGAAGGCGATGACCCACATCCAGAACACCGCGCCGGGGCCGCCGGTGATGATGGCCCCCGCCACCCCCACGATGTTGCCGGTGCCCACGGTGGCCGCCAGGGCGGTGCACAGGGACTGGAACTGGGAGATGGATTTGTCCTGGGTGTGGCCGGACACGTCCTTTTTGAAGATGCTGCCGATGGTCTGCTTCATCCAGTGGCCGAAGTGGCTGACCTGGAAGCATTTGGTCAGGCAGGTCATCAGGATGCCCACGAAGGTCAGCAGGATGATGGCGGGCCAGCCCCAGACGATGTTGCTGTTGATGAAGTCGTTCACATCGGTGATCACCTTCAGCAGGCCGGTGGGCTCCGCCGCCTCCAGGGCGAGAACGGGCAGATTTGCGAGCATGGCGCTCCCCTCTTTCTCACAAGCTTGTGGGGCATTATATGCCACTTTTTCGCTTTTTGCAAGTAAATTCATAAAGTTTTCAGGCAAAAGAAAAAAATTCTCAGGAATTGTCCAAAAAACCGGGCGATTCCTGAGAACTTCTGTACACAAATGCAACAGTCTGCCTTTAGACTTTCATTTTGACCGTTGATCGGTCTTCAGCATCCTGCTGGCGTTGAGGATGGCGATGACCGCCACGCCCACGTCGGCAAAGACGGCCTCCCACATATTGGCGCAGCCCGCCGCCCCCAGCAGCAGGAACAGCCCCTTGACGCCCAGGGCGAACACGATGTTCTGCCGCACGATGCGCAGACACTTCCGCGCGATGGACACCGCGTCGGCCAGCTTGGACAGATCGTCGTCCATCAGCACCACGTCGGCGGCCTCGATGGCGGCGTCGGACCCCAGGGCGCCCATGGCCACCCCCACGTCGGCGCGGCTCAGCACCGGCGCGTCGTTGATGCCGTCCCCCACAAACACCAGCTGTTCTTTGGGCCCCTTGGAGGCCAGCAGATCCTCCACCCGGTCCACCTTGTCGCCGGGCAGCAGGCCCGCGTGGACCTCGTCGATGCTTAAGCTTTCGCCCACCGCCCTGCCCACGGCCTCGCTGTCGCCGGTGAGCATGACGGTCCTGCGCACCCCGGCGGCCTTCAGATCGGCCAGCGCTTTGGGAGCGGTCTCCTTGATCTGGTCGGCCACCGTCACATATCCGATGTACTTTCCGTCCGCCGCCACGTGGACCACGGTGCCCGCCGCGCCGCCGGCGGCCCCGTCCGTCCAGCCGGGGAGGGAGGCCATCAGCTTCCGGTTGCCGGCCAGCACCTCTTTGCCGTCCACCAGGGCCTTGACCCCCTGGCCGGCGATCTCGGTCACGCCGGCCACCCGCCGGGGATCGGGCTCTCCGCCCCAGGCCGCCCGGAGGGATTGGGCGATGGGGTGGCTGGAGTGCTGCTCCGCCAGAGCGGCCAGCTCCAGCAGCTCGCTTTCGCTCACCCCCACGGGATGGACCTCAGACACGGCGAAGGTCCCCTTGGTGAGGGTGCCCGTCTTGTCGAACACCACGATGCCGGCGTTGGCCAGCAGCTCCAGGTAGTTGCCGCCCTTCACCAGGATGCCCTTCCGAGAGGCCCCGCCGATGCCCCCGAAGAAGGACAGGGGGATGGAGATGACCAGGGCGCAGGGGCAGGAGATGACCAGAAAGATGAGGGCGCGGCTCACCCAGGTCCGCCAGTCGTGGGTAAAGAGAGAGGGGAGGATGGCCAGGGCCAGCGCCCCGAACACCACGGCGGGGGTGTAGTACCGGGCGAACTTGGTGATGAAGTTCTCCGCCTTGGCCTTTTTGGAGGAGGCGTTCTCCACCAGGTCCAGGATCTTGGCCACGGTGGACTGGCCGAACTCCTTGGTGACCCGGACCTTCAGCAGGCCGGTGAGGTTCACGCAGCCGGACAGCAGCTCGCCGCCCGCCGCCGCGTCTCTGGGCGCCGACTCGCCGGTGAGGGCGGCGGTGTCGATGGCGGAGGAGCCCTCCAGCACCACCCCGTCCAGGGGGACCTTCTCACCGGGGCGGATGACGATGGTCTCGCCGATCTCCACCTCCTCCGGGTCCACCTCAACGATCTCGCCGTTCCGCTCCACGTTGGCCGCGTCGGGCCGGATGTCCATGAGCTGGGCGATGGACTGCCGGGACTTGCCCACGGCGTAGCTCTGGAACAGCTCGCCCACCTGGTAGAACAGCATGACCCCCACCGCCTCGGCATACTCGCCCAGCACCAGGGCGCCCACGGTGGCCAGGGACATGAGGAAGTTCTCGTCGAACACCTGGCCGTGGGCGATGTTGCGGATGGCCTTCCACAGCACGTCCCAGCCGATGATGAAGTAGGGCGCCAGGTACAGCGGCAGCCGCCACAGCCCCTCCAGCGGGACAAAGTGCGCCGCGATGAGCAGCGCCGCCGAAATGAGGATGCGGGCCAGCATCTTTTTCTGTTTTTTCGTCATGGGAGTTTCCTCCTTGTCTTAAAAAGGGCGCAAAAAACCGCCCGTGTCCCCCGCGGAGGCACGGAACCGGGCGGTCAAAAGGGCTTTACAGCACCACCTGGCAGTCGGGCTCCACCTTCTTGACGCACTTGAGCACGGCGGGCATGAGGGCCTCCACGTCGTCGGCGGTGATGGTCATCTTCTGGGTGAGGAAGTTGACGGTGCAGTCCTCCACCCCGTCCAGCTTCTTGATGGCGTCCTGCATCTTGGCGGCGCAGTTGGCGCAGTCCAGGTCCACGAGCTTGTAGGTCTTTTTCATGGGAAGCACTCCTTCTATGTACGGTTTGGTTTTTGCGGGCCGCCCGGGGGACGGCCCCCGCAGGTCACTCGGTGATGTGGTCCATCCCCTGGGCGATGATCTTGCGGACGTGGTCGTCGGCCAGGGAGTAGAACACGGTCTTGCCGTCCTTCCGGGGCTTCACCAGCCGGCTGCCCTTCAGCACCCGCAGCTGGTGGGACACGGCGGACTGGGTAAGGCCCAGCAGCTGGGCGATATCGCACACGCACAGCTCCGCCTCGAACAGGGCGTAGAGGATCTTGACGCGGGTAGAGTCCCCGAACACCTTGAACAGCTCCGCCAGATCGTACAGGGTCTCGTCGCCGGGCATCTGCTCCAGCACCTGGGCCACCGTGTCCTCGTGGACGCAGAGGAAGCCGCACCGCTCGATCTCCTGGTTCTCGTCCATGGTCCCACTCCTTTCGGTCAAACATCTGAACATCTGCTCATATGTTAGCACAGTGTCGCCGCCCTGTCAACAGGGAATTTGGAAATTTGCGCAAAAAAAACGGCGGGGCCTCCCGGCCCCGCCTCGGTGGCGCTTATCGGATCTGTCCCGCCCCGGTGACGACGTACTTGTAGGAGCAAAGCTCCCGCAGCCCCATGGGTCCCCGGGCGTGGAGCCGCTGGGTGGAGATGCCCATCTCACAGCCCAGGCCGAACTCCCCCCCGTCGGTGAACCGGGTGGAGGCGTTCCAGTACACGGCGGCGGAGTCCACCCCCCGGAGGAACTTCCGGGCGATCCCCTCGTCTTTCGTGACGATGCTCTCCGAGTGGCCGGTGGAGTGGGCGGCGATGTGGGCCATAGCCGCCTCCACCCCGTCCACGATCTTCACGGCCATGATATAGTCCAAAAACTCGGTGTCGAAGTCCTTCTCCCCCGCCGGCGTACCGTCGATGATCCGGGCGGCCGCAGCGTCCAGCCGCAGCTCCACCGGGGGCCTGCCGGCGGCGGCCCGCCCGTCCGCCATGCGCTTTTTGAACTTGGGCAGGAACTCCGGGGCGATGGCCCGGTGGACCAGGCAGACCTCGGCGGCGTTGCAGACCGAGGGCCGGGAGCACTTGGCGTTCTCCAGGATGTCCAGGGCCATGTCCTGGTCGGCGTCCTTGTCCACGTAGATGTGGCAGATGCCGGTGCCCGTCTCGATGACGGGGACGGTGGCGTTTTCCACGCAGGCCCGGATGAGTCCCGCACCCCCCCGGGGGATGAGCAGGTCCACATAGCCGGAGGCGGTCATCAGCTCGTTTGCCGAGCCCCGGGAGATGTCCTCCACCAGCCCCAGGGCGTCGGCGGGCAGTCCGGCGGAGGTCAGCCCCGCCTTCAGCGCCTCCACGATGGCGGCGGCGGAGCGGTGGGCCTCCTTCCCGCAGCGCAGCACGCAGGCGGAGCCGGCCTTGAGGGCCAGGGCCGCCGCGTCGGAGGTGACGTTGGGCCGGCTCTCATAGATGATGGCGATGACCCCCATGGGGACGGCGGTCTTTTCAATGATAAGGCCGTTGGGCCGCTCCACCCGGCTGAGGATCTCCCCCGCCGGGTCGGGCAGGGCGGCCACCTCCCGGACTCCTTGGGCCATGCCCGCGATGCGCTCCTCCGACAGGGCCAGCCGGTCCAGCATCACGTCGGAGACGGTCCCCTTCGCCGCCTCCAGATCCAGCCCGTTGGCCGCCAGGATGGCCCCGGCGTGGGCCTCCAACGCGTCCGCCATAGCCAGCAGCGCGGCGTTTTTGGCGTCGGTATCGGCCAGGGCCATGGCCGTTTTGGCGGCTTTGGCCCGCTGTAACAGCTCCAGTGTGGTCACGGGTCCTTCCTCCCTACAAAGCGAGTGCCCGCGGGCTTTCCCGCCGCGATGTCATACAGGGCCTCCGGGCGCTGGCCGTTGGCGATGACCATGTCGCAGCCCCGCTCCATCACCAGTTTGGCGGCCTTCAGCTTGGTGGCCATGCCGCCGGAACCCAGGGCGGAGCCGGTCCCTCCCGCCAGGGCCTCCACCTCGGGGGTGATGGCCGCCACCTCCGGGATGAGCTTCGCGCCCCCGTCCTTCCGGGGGTCGGCGGTGTACAGCCCGTCGATGTCGCTGAGGATCACCAGCAGGTCGGCCCCCACGCACCCGGCCACGATGGCGGACAGGGTGTCGTTCTCCCCGATGGTGGTGGACACGCCCACCTCGTCGGTGGCCACGGCGTCGTTCTCGTTGATGACGGGCAGGGCGCCCAGCTCCAGCAGGCGGCCCATCACGTTCTCGAAGTTATGCCGCCGCTGGGGCAGCTCCACGTCCCCGGCGGTGAGCAAAATCTGGGCCACCGTGTGGCCGTACTGGGAGAACAGCCGGTCATAGGTATACATCAGCTCACACTGGCCCACGGCGGCGGCCGCCTGCTTGGTGGGCATATCGGCGGGCCGTCCCGGCAGGTTCAGCCGGCCCACCCCCATGCCGATGGCCCCGGAGGACACCAGGATCAACTGATGGCCCGCGTTTTTCAGGTCGGCCAGCACCTTTACCAGCTCCTCCACCCGGCGGATGTTCAGCCGCCCGGTGGCGTGGGCCAGGGTGGAGGTGCCCACCTTCACGACGATCCTCATCTGCTTTCCCTCTCTGTCTCGTTAAAGTTTCCCCCATCATACCATAGAAATACGAAAAAGGGAAGGGCCGATTTTCGGCCCTTCCCCTGATTTTGACGGGTTCAATACCGGCGGATGACCGCCACCACCCGGCCCAAAATGGAGCAGCCCTCCCCATCGATGGGCTGATACTCCGGGCTGGAGTTCTCCGGCATGAGCCAGATGTGGCCGTCGACGCGGCGGAAGGTCTTGACGGTGGCCTCGTCCTCGAACAGGGCCACCACGATATCGCCGTTGCGGACCTGCTGCTGCTGGTGGACCACCACCAGGTCTCCGGGCAGGATGCCCGCCTCCAGCATGGACTCGCCCCGGACCTTCAGGGCGAAGTGCTCCCCTGTGAGGCCCTCGGTGTCGAAGGTGAGATACTCCTCGATGTTCTCCTGGGCCAGGATGGGGGCGCCGGCGGCCACATAGCCCACCAGGGGCACCTGGTCCTTCCGGTTGTGGGACCCGTCGGTGATGGTAATGGCCCTTGTCTTGCCCTCCGCCTGGGAGATGAGTCCCGCCTCCCGCAGGCCCTTCAGATGGAAGTGGACGGTGGAGGGGGATTTCAGCTCCACCGCCTCGGCGATCTCCCGCACCGAGGGGGGATAGCCGTGGGCGTCGGTGAACTCCAGGATATAGTCATAGATCTGCTGCTGTTTGGGGGTCAGTTTGCTCATAACGATGTTCCTCCCTCAATGCAACGGTTTCTTCTGCAACTCAGTATACAACATCCCTTCCATTTTGTCAAACATTTGTTCCAAGCTTTTTGAGAAAATTTTTCGTCCGGCGGCCTCCCGGCGGGAAATGGGGCAAAAATCGGGGCGCGGGCCGAAAAAAGTGCTTGCAATCCCCGGAAGAGTGTGGTAACATACAATTTACCTGTGCGGGCGGACTGCGCCCATTTGAGACTGCAAACCGAAAGGAAACGATCCAATATGACTCCTGTTCAAATCGTTCTGTCCATCATCTACTTCATCCTGGCCCTGGTGCTCATCGCCATCGTGATGCTCCAGTCCGGCAAGAGCGCCGGCCTGTCCGGGGCCATCGCCGGCGGCGCCGATACCTTCCTGTCCAAGAACAAGGCCAAGACCGCCGACGCCAAGCTGGCCCGCGTCACCAAGTGGGTGGCCATCGGCTTCATGGTGCTGACCCTGGTCATCGGCATCGTGTTCGCCTAAAGCGGCGCAAAGGAAATCCCTCTCCGGTGCGGAGAGGGATTTTTTCATACCCGCAGATGTTCCGGCGGGCGGTACTGTAGCGCTTCGGCCAAATGCTGTACTTCGATATCCTCCGCCCCGTCCAGGTCGGCGATGGTGCGGGCCACACGCAGGATGCGGTCGTAGCTCCGGGCGGTGAGGCCCAGCCGGTCATAGGCCCCCCGGATGAGCTGCTGGCACGCCCCGTCCAGGGCGCAGTAGGCTTTCAGCTCCTTGGGACCCATCTGGGCGTTGCAGGCGGGGCCGTCCGGGCCGAAGCGCTCCCGCTGGACGGCCCTGGCGGCGTTGACCCTTGCCCGGATGACCGCAGAGGACTCCGCCGGACCGGACCCGCCGGACAGCTCGTCATACTCCAGGGAGGGCACGTCCACGCAGATGTCGATGCGGTCCAGCATGGGGCCGGACAGCCTTGACAGATACCGCCGGACGGACTGCTCGGTGCAGGTACACCGCCCGGAGGGGTGGCCGTACCAGCCGCACTTGCAGGGGTTCATGGCGCACACCAGCATGAACCGGCTGGGATAGCTCACCGAGCCGGACACCCGCGTCAGGTTGGCCTGCCCGTCCTCCAGGGGCTGGCGGAGGACCTCCAGCACGTCGGCGTGGAACTCGGGCAGCTCATCCAAAAACAGCACCCCGTTGTGGGCCAGGGAGATCTCCCCCGGCCGCAGGGTGGCGCCGCCGCCCACCATGGCCACGGCGGAGATGGTGTGGTGGGGGGAGCGGAAGGGCCGCCGCAGCACCATGGGCTCCTCCCGGCTGGTCATGCCCATCACCGAGTAGATCTCCGTGCAGGCCAGGGCCTCCTCCCGGGTCATATCGGGCAGGATGGAGGGCAGGCGCTTGGCCATCATGGACTTG
>CANQKJ010000041.1 GCA_947624465.1 uncultured Oscillospiraceae bacterium | reverse complement strand
AAATACAAGGGAATACAGTTTTTACTGGAGTTCTACGACGTCGAACACACCCTTTCATTTGATGAGGCGGTTGACGACTTGACCAATATACTTTTCACAAAGGGAGGCCTTTGCATTACCTCAGAAAAGTTAGGGTCATGCATGAGTGATCAGCAGCAAGAAATGCTGGAATATACCACGCAGGATCTTATTGCCTTTTTGATGGAAGACCTAAACCTGCCCATGGAGACAGCTATGGATCGGGTATACTCCTCAAATGTTTTTTCAAAACTGTCTGATCCAATGACCGGCCTCTATTTGCAGGGTTCAGCATATGTATATGAACTGCTCAGGCGGGAACTTGCTTGACGGTAGGTAGTGCTTGCTCAAGTCCACTTGGTCAGCTTCCTGCTGGAGGCGCTGGAAGAGCAGAGAAAGCGCATTGACAATGAATGTGCGTTGTAGTACAATACCAATGAAGGAGCGTGATTGAAATGCCCGGCGATTATAATTTGAGTGTACGTGTGGATTCTGCGTTGAAAACCCAGGCGGAGGAAGTGCTGTCTGATGTGGGGCTGACCCTGTCCGGCGCGTTTACCATGTTCCTGAAGCAGATCGTCCGGGAGCAGTCGGTGCCGTTGTCTCTGTCGCTGAACTCCAGCAATGCGGTGTATGCCGATCTTTTGGAGGCCCAGACGGAACGGATGAACGGCTATCAGGGGCGCAGCGCCAGAGACGTTCTTTCCGACATGAAACGCGCCATTACAGAGGTAAAAACCAGTGAGTAAGTATGCGGTGATCGTGTCTCGGCGGGCGGATGAGATGCTGGTCCAGCACGCCAGGTTTTTGGCGAGGGTCAGTGTGCCGGCCGCAGAGCGGATGGTATCGGAATTTGAGTTAGTGCTGGACGCTTTGGAGGACAACCCTTATCAATACCCGGTGGACGACGACTACAATTTGCCGAAAGGCGCTTATCGCAAAGCGCTGTTTTGCAAATGGTACAAGGCTCTGTTCAGTGTGAGCGGCAGCAAAGTCTACCTGGACGCGGTTGTAGACTGCAGACAGGACAAGCCTTTAGGGTCGTAGTCAGCACACTGATTTTAAGCATGACCAATCACATTCGGATAACTGACAAAATACGAGGAGAGGACTTCCTTGCGAAGTCCTCTCCTTTACTTATCCATTTTAGCGCCTGGGGGCGGGGTCATTTTCCAACCTTTTCTCCGTTCACGATGACCACATTCATGGCCTCCACATCGACCTTGCCCCAGACATGCTCCAGAATGTACGGCTCAGAGTCCAGATATTTGTCCAACCCGGCGCGGCTTTCAAAGTCCATGATCAGCACCGAGCCCTTCATCTTTCCGTCGCCGTCCAGCAGCCCGCCGGCGCAGACGACCTTGCCGTTCACCCGGCTCAGATTCTCCAGGTGGCGGCTCCGGACCGCCAGCCGCTTGTCCAGCATATTTTCGCCGTCATAGGCCGTGATGATAAATTGCATGATGATCCTCCTCGTTATTTGTCTCGCTTCTACGGTAAGTCAAGTGGAAACTTGTGCTATTTATTTTTGCGAAGTTTTGGAGCGGGTAATTCGTCATATATGGCTTCAAACAAACCGGTCAAATACTCGCCATTATCAACTTCATCGACCAGCAGCATCTCGCCTGCCCCTTCATACGGTAATTCATAAGAAGCCGTTGGCATATAGGCGAGAGCTGATTTTACCGGCTTTACAAGCAGTCTGTCATCATAGATCCCACCGACGATTTTTCCTTTGTAATATATGATGTATTCGCCCATCATTGCTCTGTATGTAATACCTTCCAAACCAGATAACTGCCCCAAAATGAACTCCAAATACTCTTTGCTCGAAGCCATATTCTCCCCTCCAAAACTTCCAAGTTATCGCCTTGCGTAAAGCGGGAAACGGCGCTTTTATCTCCCGGAACGGGCGATTAGAACGGCCAGTACCGCCATGAAAGCGCCCGCCAAAAGCAGCGGGATCATCCCGTCCACATATCCCGCCCGGTCGTCAAGGCCGTAATACAGCACATAGCAGACCATGCTCACCAGGGCCACGATGACCGCCGCCGCAAACAGGATGACCGCTCCGTTCCGGGCAACGACCCCCAGGCCATAGAGGGCATTGACCTCCAGGAACACCAATACCGTCCAGCCGACGATCAGGAAAAGCTCGGTGGTGACCTGACGGTGGAAGGCGAACCAGGTCACGGCGAGCAGCACTATATAGGAGAGCACGCCGGCCAGGAGGACGGTCCCGGTTGAAAAGAAGCTGTCCGCCCCATTTGCCGTCCCAGTCCCCCGGGCGATTAGGACCACCGCGGCGCAGCCAAGAAGGAACGCCGGGATCAGCAGCCAGCCGGACCGCATCCCCTTCACCGCGCCGGTGGGTTTAAACGCCAAAGCCCACCAGAGCAGATAAAAGACGCAGCAGCCCACCAGCAGGACGTCGCCCAAGAACAGGCCGCTCACTTCATGGATGGCCCCGCCCGCCGTTCCGCGCAGAGTCTGCAATAGAAATTTCATAGATGTCTCCGCCCGCTTTCCGCCGTCAGCCTCTCAGATACTCCAAAATCTCCGCCGCGTTGGTGTCCGGCTTTACCTTGGGCATCACCTTCTCGATGACCCCATCCGGGCCGATGACGAAGGTGGAGCGCACCACGCCCATGCTGACCTTGCCGTAGTTCTTTTTCTCCTGCCACACCCCGTAGGCCTCGATGGCCTGACGCTCCGGGTCGGACAGCAGCACGAAGGGCAGATCGTATTTCTCCGCGAACTTCTGGTGGGAGGCCACGGAGTCCTTGCTGACGCCGATGACCACCGCGTCCATAGACTTGAACGCCTCATATGCGCCGGCAAAGGCGCAGGCCTGACGGGTGCAGCCGGGGGTGTTGTCCTTGGGGTAGAAGTAGAGTACCACCCGTTTGCCCGCGAAATCGTGGAGGGACACGGGCTTGCCGTCCTTGTTGTTCAGGGTGAAATCCGGGGCTTTTGTTCCGACTTCCAACATATTGATCTTCTCCTTTGTTAAACTGCCGGCTGATGTCACGGTTTATCAGCCCGCCTTATTTCAGCTTCCATGGCCTCCGCTGAATAAACTCTGCCTGCTTTTGCGTCGGCCATACCTTTTTCAATCTCTTCATCAAACTGTTCTTTTGTAAGCGAACCATACGCGAACGGGGTCCTTTGCGGCAATTTCATCTCAAAAGGGATACCGCGCTGCAAAACGACTTGACGGAGAAACATGCCGACCGCGTTGGACATTGGGATGCCCAGCTGGTCAAGCACCTGTTCTGCCTGCTCCTTGATCTCAGGCTCTACACGCGCAAATACGTTTGATGTTCTTGCCATGATGACCACCTCCTGCACATATTATATCCGATGTGCCTGCAAGATGCAAGCGATTCGCAATTCTTTTTCGGGATAACAGAGCCTTTTGTTCCCTTGTTGGAAGTATCGGAACATCCTTGCAAACGATAAAAATAAAAGTTATAATCAAATTAAGTAATTGCGAGAGCGGGAGTGTTGTTATGGAACTGATTGACAACAAAAATAAAGTATTGCTGGACGATCTGGCCGTTGAAATCAAAAAGGGCAGCAGGCTCTCTATCGCCGCTGCCTGTTTTTCCATATATGCTTTTCAGGCGCTGAAGGAGCAGCTTGCCAACATTGATGAGCTTCGCTTCATATTTACCGCGCCGACATTCTCGACGGAAAAAACGCAGAAGGTGAGCCGGGAGTTTTATATCCCACGTCTGTCCAGAGAGCGGAGTTTGTATGGCACAGAATTTGAAGTTAAGCTACGCAATGAGTTAACTCAGCGGGCCATCGCGCGGGAATGCGCTGACTGGATTCGCAAAAAGGTCGTATTTAAGTCAAACATCACCCATGAGAACATGATGGGGTTCATCAATGTAGACGACAAAAACTATATGCCCATTACGGAGTTTACAACGGCCACTCTTGGGTGTGAACGGGGAAACGACGCCTATCAGATGGTGCAAAAGAATGGGGCTCCATTTTCAAAGGCATATTTGGAGCTATTCGATTCCCTGTGGAATGACAGCAACCGCATGGAAGTCGTCACAGAGGAGGTCATCGACAGCATTACTGCGGCATACAGCGAAAATGCGCCGGAATTCATCTATTTTGTCACGTTGTATAATATTTTTAACGAGTTTTTAGAGGACATCTCTGAAGATGTGTTGCCCAAAGAGGCTACCGGGTTCAAAAACAGCAAAATTTGGGGTATGCTCTATAGTTTTCAACGGGATGCCGCGCTTGCCATCATCAATAAGCTGGAGAAGTATAACGGCTGCATTCTGGCTGACAGCGTCGGCCTCGGTAAGACCTTTACCGCTCTGGCGGTCATCAAATACTATGAAAACCGAAATCAACGTGTCCTTGTTCTATGCCCAAAAAAGCTGGCCGACAACTGGAACACGTTTAAGGGGAATTATCGGAACAATCCTTTGAACGAGGATCGGCTGCGCTATGATGTGCTGTACCACACAGATTTGGGCCGTACGCACGGTGAATCCAACGGAATAAAGCTTGGGGACCTGAACTGGGGCAATTACGACTTGGTCGTCATTGATGAATCCCATAATTTCCGAAATGGGGGAAAGCTGAACGGAGAAATTGGGGAGAAAGAAAACCGCTATCTTCGACTGCTCAATCAAGTGATCCGTGCGGGGGTCAAGACAAAGGTCCTGATGCTGTCCGCAACGCCGGTCAACAACCGCTTCAACGATTTGAAAAATCAGCTTCAGCTCGCTTATGAGGGAAATGCGGCTCTGCTTGACGAGAAGCTGGATACCGTTCGGTCTATCGAGGACATTTTTCGCAACGCACAGAAAGCGTTCAATGCCTGGAGCAAATGGAGCGCGGCTGACCGCACGACGGACAAGCTCTTGCGGATGTTGGACTTCGACTTCTTTGAGGTGCTGGACAGCGTGACCATTGCCCGTTCCCGTAAGCACATCGAAAAATACTACGATATGTCCGACATCGGGACTTTCCCCACGCGGCTGAAACCGATCTCAAAGAGTCCCTGCCTGACCGACTTGCAGACCGCCATCAACTACAATGAGATATTCACTCAGCTTATGCAGCTGAACCTGATGATCTATATGCCCACGCACTTCATTTTGGCCAGCAAGATGGAGAAATACGCCGCATTATATGAGGACAACAAGGTGAACGTGGGCTTCACGCAGGCCAACCGGGAGCAGGGGATCCGCCGGCTGATGGGAATCAATCTGATGAAGCGGATGGAGAGTTCCGTATATTCCTTTGCCTTGACTTTGCGCCGGATCCGAAAGCAACTCAAAGAAACGCTCCAGATGATCGATCAGTTCGACCGTCATCAGGGGCAGGAACTCACTTTGACCGACATTTCTGACGCCGGAGAATTTGACTGGGACGATCAGAGCGGCGATGAGTTGTTCTCCATCGGCAGGAAAGTCCGCATCGACCTGGCGGATATGGATTACCTCTCCTGGCGAAAGGCCCTTACGGAGGACGCGGAAACGCTGGATCTGCTGGACTACATGGTGGCCGACATCACGCCGGAGCACGACAGTAAACTCCAGGAGCTGCTGTCTGTTGTGGCAAATAAAATCGAGCATCCCATCAACGCCGGGAACAAAAAAGTGATTATTTTTACCGCTTTTTCCGATACGGCGGAGTATTTGTATGCCCATGTCAGTCAATTCGCAAAAGAAAAGTTCGGCCTGGATACCGCGATGATCACGGGTAATGTAGATGGCCGGACTACCCTTCGCAAGCCGCTCCATGATATGAATACAGTTCTGGCCTGCTTTTCACCCATCTCCAAGAGGAAAGATCTGCTGAATGAAAACCTGGGCAGCATCGACATCCTCATCGCCACCGACTGTATCTCCGAGGGCCAGAACCTCCAGGACTGCGACTACCTTATCAACTACGACATCCACTGGAACCCGGTGCGTATCATCCAGCGTTTCGGGCGGATCGACCGTATCGGCAGCCCGAACCAGTGCATCCAACTGGTCAATTTCTGGCCGGACATCTCCCTTGACGAGTACATCAACCTAAAGGCCCGCGTAGAAACCAAAATGAAGATCGTGGACATGACCGCCACCGGCGACGACAACATCCTCAGCGAGGACGAAAAGACCGATCTGGAGTACCGCAAAGCCCAGCTCCAGCGGCTGAAGGATGAGGTGGTGGACATGGAGGATATGTCCGGCGGCATCTCTATCATGGACCTGGGCCTCAATGAATTCCGGCTGGATTTGCTGGAATATGTGAAAAACCACCCCAATCTGGATCGGACGCCCCACGGCCTTCACGCGGTGGTCCCCGCCGGTAAGGACACTCCGCCAGGCGTGATCTTCATTCTGGAGAATCGCACCGGCAGCGTGAACATCAATAATCAAAACCGGCTCCACCCGTTCTATATGGTCTACCTCTCCAACGAGGGGCAAGTCCTCTGTGACCACCTTTCCCCCAAAGAACTGCTGGACACCATGCGCCATCTGTGCAAGGGAAGGCAGGAGCCGATCCAGGAGGTATACGCCGCCTTCAACCGGGAGACGCGGGACGGGAAGGATATGCGGAAGTATTCCCGCCTGCTGGGCGACGCGATTTCCTCCATCATCGAGGTCAAGTCGGAGAGCGACATCGACAGCTTCCTGTCCGGCGGGCAGATGAGCTTTCTCACCGGGGAGATCAAGGGGCTGGACGACTTTGAACTCATCTGCTTCCTGGTCGTGCGGTAAGGAGGGACACCATGCTCGGACTGCCTAAGGCGACGGAGTTGAGACGCCAGCTCCCCAAAACCGCCATCTATAAGAAATTCAATATGAACACCGCCGCCAGGGAACGGTTCGACGCCGACATCAGCCGCATCGACATCGTCAATGAGATCTCCCCGGCAAACACCACCTTTGCCGCAGGGGAGACGGTCTCTTCCTTCTTCGTTCTGTTGGTGACCCTGAAGCGGGCAGAGTATGACGAAAAGAACATCGCCCTGCTGTCCAGGCTCATCGACCAGAATATGCTCTTCGTCCTCTGCTTTGAGGACCGGGCCCGGCTGGCGGCATACCGCACCAAATTGCTCCAGGGAAGCTGGGCGGCGCCGGACAGCCTGGGGGTGACGCTGAACGGCCTGGATTTGGACGCGGTGTGGGAAAACTTGCTAATCCAGGTCGGAAATGTTACAATAGAGCAGGGCCGCTCCCTGGACGAGCAGTTGGCCGAGAACGAGCGCAGGGCAAAGCTCCAGCGGCAGATCAAGCAGCTGGAGCGAAAGCTGCGGGCGGAGAAGCAGCCGAAAAAGAAATATGAATTGCATAAGCAAATAAAGTTGCTTCAAGAGGAGGTAAAGGTTTTTGGAACCCCACCGCGGAGTTGATAAAAAAGAGAAATTTGAGTATTTTTTCAAATTATATACTCTTGCATTGTGTCAACTAAACCTAGGCAACATGATATACGGGGACTATATCAAGAATCCGCCGCATGAAAAGACACTTGCTGCCACTATTATTGATGCTCTGTTTTCATCAGCTGCAATTAATACATACAAAATCCTTGATAATGATGGTTCTTTAAACTTGAGATCGCTGGTTAATCAATGTAATAAAGAGATAATAACTATGGATGGAAAGCCCTTACCCCCTATTAAAGTTAAATATGACAAATGCAAGTTTGACCGTTTAAAAAAGCGACGAAACAAAACTTTAGCTCATTCTGATATAGAAAATATAGAAGCCACATTTACTGAAAACTATCCATTGTACATTGGGGATATTAAAGGCATATTAGATGACTTGGCTCCAACAATAGCTGAGTTGTCAAAACGAATTAATGGTAGCTGTATATGTGGAATAGCAAGAGATACAGGAAAAGAAGTCTTTTTGATTCCAGATCGCATGGAAAAACAATATAATGCATTTAGGTGCCAGCATATATTGCATAAAAAGATGATCGAATATTTAAAGGAATACCATCCTGAAGATTTACTCGCTATGATTTATTCACAGGAGGACATAAACGATGGACAAGCTTAAAATGCACACCCCTAATTTGGCGGACGAGAACTTCCGCAAGCTGGCGGAGTTGTTTCCCAACGCGGTGACCGAGACCATCGACGAGGACGGACGGGTGGTCCGGGCCATCGACGCGGATGTGCTGCGGCAGGAGATCGCCACCCATGTGGTGGAGGGCCGGCAGGAGCGCTACCAGTTCACCTGGCCGGACAAGCGCAGGGCCATCCTCACCGCCAACGCCCCCATCAACAAGACCCTGCGGCCCTGCCCCGCCGAAAGTGTGGGGCGGAACGGTGCCCCCGGCGGGTTCGATTCGGAGAATCTCTACATCGAGGGGGACAACCTGGAGGTGCTCAAGCTGCTCCAGGAGACCTATCTGGGCAAGATCAAGATGATCTATATCGACCCACCCTACAACACCGGCAATGATTTCGTCTATGAGGACGACTTTGCCGAGGACGCCGGGGAGTATCTGGCAAACAGCGGGCAGTACGATGAGGCGGGCAACCGGCTGGTGCAGAACACGGAGAGCAACGGGCGGTTCCATACGGACTGGCTGAATATGATGTATCCGAGGCTGAAGCTGGCAAAAAATCTATTATGTGACGATGGAGTAATATTTGTCTCGATTGATGATAATGAAGTGGGTAATCTAAAAAGAATTTGTGATGAAGTGTTCGGCACATATAATTTTATTGATACACTTGTTTGGAAGAAAATATATGGCGGAAAAGTAGATAGTAAATGGTTTGCACACTATCATGATTACATTCTTGTATATGCAAAAAATAAGAATAATTGGCATCCCCGTTTGCTGGCGAGAACTGACGAAGCAAAGTCCAGGTATAAGAATATTGATAACGACCCCCGTGGGCCGTGGAAGTCTGCCGATTTTACTGGAGCCGGTAGTACATCTACTACCTATGTGATTACTTCCCCTACAGGCAAACAGTTTTTACCTCCAGATGGGAAACACTGGATAGCGTCTAAAGCAAATTATGAAAAACTTGCCGCAGATAAAAGAATCTGGTTCGGAGTGACAGGAGATAGTTTCCCATCGATTAAGAGATTTCTCAGTGAGGTAAAGCAAGGCGTCCCGCAAACCTCTATTTTGGATTATACCGAAGTTGGTCATAGTGATGAAGCCAATAGGAAACTAAAGGATCTTCTGGGCGGAAATTACTTTGATTATCCGAAACCCGTAAAACTTCTTTACAGACTATGCTACCTGGGAACTCAGAGTGATAGCATTATCCTTGACTTTTTCTCAGGCTCCGCCACCACCGCCCACGCCGTCATGCAGCTCAACGCCGAGGACGGCGGCCACCGCAAATTTATCATGGTCCAGCTACCAGAGAAAACTGCCGAAAAGAGCGAGGCATACAAGGCCGGGTATAAGAACATCTGCGAGATCGGCAAGGAGCGCATCCGCCGGGCGGGGGCGAAAATCAAGGAGGACAATCCACTGACCACCCAGGGCCTGGATGTGGGCTTCCGCGTCCTCAAGTGCGACGAGTCCAATATGAAGCCGGTGTACTACACCCCCGCCGAGACGGAGCAGGGCCAGATGGATCTTCTGGCCGACAACATCAAGGAGGACCGCACCCCGGAGGACCTGCTGTTCCAGATCATGCTGGACATGGGCGTGGAGCTGTCCAGCTCCATCGAGGTCACGGAGATCGCCGGGAAAAAGGTGTTCGACGTGGGGCACAACTTCCTGCTGGCCTGCTTCGACCGAAACGTCACCGAGGAGACCGTCACCGAGGTGGCAAAGCGCAAGCCGTCCTATTTCGCCATGCGGGACAGCTCCATGGCCGACGACACCGTGGCCGCCAACTTCGAGCAGATTTTCAGGACGTACAGCCCGGAGACCGTTAGACGGGTACTGTGAGGAGGATCATAATGGGTGCCATTAAAGACGTTTATGAAGTAATTAAAGATTTAAAAGGGCTTGTGAAAGAACTTAATGACCAGGATATGGCTGAAAAAGTCGTTGAAATTCAAGAGGGTTTCTTTGAAATGCGGGAACAGATAGAAGAACTCAAAGATGAAAAAAGGCAATTAGAGGGTAGAATCAAAGCGCTAAGCGATAACGCCGCACTTGAAAAAGATTTGGAATTGACAGATTATGGTACATATATCCGAAAATCTGAAAAAGCAGAGGGGAAAACACATCAATACTGTGCCGCTTGCTGGCAAAACTATGGGAAACTATATCCTATTATCCGAGTTATGGGAGCCACATTACAATGTAGTAATTGCCATACTGCTTTGAGGTAAATTATGAAATTCCAATTCAAAATCCAACAATATCAGACCGACGCGGTGGATGCCGTGGTCCAGGTGTTCAACGGCCAGCGGAACCTGGGGGCCATCGACTACATCCGCGATCTGGGCAAGCGCCCGGAGCGGCCCCCGGTCCAGGCGGACCCTCAGATGCAGCTTTCCGGCTTTGAGCAGGCCCCGCAGGAGGAAGAACTGGACCCCACCGGCTTCAAAAACGCGGAGATCGAACTGTCCGACGACCAGTTGCTTGAAAACATCCGCGCCATGCAGACGCAGAACAACATCAAGCTCTCCCCGGCGCTGGTGAAAAATCTGGGCCGGTGCAGTCTGGACGTGGAGATGGAGACTGGCACCGGCAAGACCTACGTCTACACCAAGACCATGTTCGAGCTGAACAAGCGCTACGGCTGGAGCAAGTTCATCGTGGTGGTCCCCTCCGTGGCCATCCGGGAGGGCGTGAAAAAGTCCTTTGAGGTCACCGAGGAGCACTTCATGCAGAGCTACGGCAAGAAGGCCCGCTATTTCATCTACAACAGCAAAAACCTGAACCAACTGGACACGTTTTCCTCCGACAGCGGGATCAGCGTTATGATCATCAACACCCAGGCCTTTGCCGCGTCGCTGAACGAGGACAAGAATGTGGAGGGGCGCGGAGGCGATCAGGCTGCCCGCATCATCTACTCCAAGCGGGACGAGTTTGCCTCCCGCCGGCCCATCGACGTGATCGCCGCCAACCGGCCCATCATTATCATGGACGAGCCTCAGAAGATGGGAGGCGTTGTGACCCAGGCGGCGCTGAAAAAGTTTAACCCCCTGTTTACCTTGAACTACTCCGCCACCCACGCCAAGCAGCACAATCTGGTCTATGTGCTGGACGCGCTGGACGCCTTCAACAAGCGGCTGGTGAAAAAGATCGAGGTCAAAGGGTTTGAGGTCAAAAACCTCCGGGGCACAGATCACTATCTGTTCCTGGAGAGCATTGTGCTGTCCAGCGACAAGGCCCCCCGCGCCCGACTGGAGTTTGAGATCATGCAGGGCGCCGGCCCGAGACGGAAAATGCGTCTATGCAGCGCGGAGGACAATCTCTATGAATTGTCCAATCGAATGGAGCAGTATAGAGGCTACACCATTTCGGACATCGACCCGGAGCGGCGGCTGGTCACCCTTACAAACGGGGAGAACATCGCTGTGGGAGAGGTGCAGGGCGACATCTCCGAGCGGGATATGCGCCGCATTCAGATCCGGGAGACCATCGAATCCCATTTTCAGAAGGAAGAGCAGTTGTTCAACCAGGGGATCAAGACGCTGTCCCTGTTCTTCATCGACGAGGTGGCCCGCTACCGCGTCTACGGCGACGACGGCGAGGAGCTGTTGGGGGAATATGGGCGGTTCTTTGAACAGGAATATCTTGATGTACTCAACGAACACCTCACCCTGGAGCAGACGCCATATCAGGAGTATCTCCGCAAATTCTGCTCCGACCCGCA
>CANQKJ010000040.1 GCA_947624465.1 uncultured Oscillospiraceae bacterium | reverse complement strand
GAGATGATGCCCTCCCCGTCCAGGCAGGTCACGTCGATGGTGGTCCGCCGCTCCACCCGGTGATACCGCCGGGTGCTGTTGTCCGTGCCGTCGTCCTCCACGGTGATCACGTCCACCGGGCCGACGGCGGCGGTTGGGTTGTCCACCACGATGACCCGGTGGGGCCGGTCGATGTCCACGCCCTCTACCCGCGCGCCGCTGGACAGCATCAGGCCGTTGTAGGCGTAGAGCTTGCTGAGCTGGCAGTCCCGGATGGTCATGTCCATCTGGATGCGGCGGCGCACAACGTCGTACACATCCGCCCGGAGGAAGGACAGCTGCGCCTGCCGGCTCATGCTGCCGGACCGCTCAAAGGCAAGATAGCGTTGCTCACCGTTCCCGAAGTCCAGCCACACGCCCTCGGGCCGAAACATGTCCTCTGCCTTCCTCTGGCGCTCCAGGTGCTTCGGCATGGTGCCGCGGTCAAAGATGCGGTCGAAGTCCATGTAGAAGATCACGTCGGCAAGGTCCTCGATAAGCCGGCCGCTCTCCTCCGCGTAGTCCTCACCGCGGAGGACGCACATGATCTGAAAGAACAGCGCGCTGCTGTCCTGCTCATGGCGCGCGCCGAACACCCGGCACCACTGGGTGGCGGCGCGGCTCAGATGGTATGTGTAGACGCCGTCCGTCTCTCTGGCGTAGCAGGTCATCGCTCTGGCGGACAGCTGATAGATCCGATAGCTCACAGGATCACCTCCGAAGGTGATCATAGGATATCACAAAACTGTTGAGATGGCAACAAGGATACCGCTCCCACATTTTCGTGGGAGCGGTATCCTTAATTCCCAAAGGAGTGACGTCCTATGGATAACTGAGCGCCGACTCAAAAAACTCGACCCAAAACAAAAACTGAAAAGGAGAAAATCAACATGAAAGAATCTGTCTACAAGACCTATGACGAACTGCCGCTGTTCCTGAACGCCAAACAGGTGGCGCAAGTGCTGGGCATCTCTCCGTCCAGTGGCTATGAACTGCTGCGCGAAAAAGATTTCCCGTCCCTGCGGATCGGCAACCGCATCGTAGTGCCCAAGGAGGATTTCATCCGCTGGGTGGAGAAGCACACGGGAGGCGGAGAATGAGAAAGTACTATCCCTATCCCAAGCGTGATCCCATCAAGAACTACTTCCCGCTGCCCAACGAGTTGTTCGGGCTGGGGCTGTCCGCCAACGCCATCGCGCTCTACGCGTTCCTCATGCGGATGGAAAACCGCAGGGACTACTCCATCGTGCTGGGCTACAAGGAGATCGGCAAGGCGCTGCGGATGTCCAAGAACACAGTGGCGAAATATGTGACCGAGCTGGTGGAGGCCGGGCTCATCGAGGTGGAACGCACCCACATCTACATGCACGACGGCAGCAAGTACAACGGCAAGCTCCACTACAGGGTCCTCCCCATCCAGAGGGCTATCGACGACAAGCTCCGGCGGGACCTGGAACGGCGCTATCGACGACAAGCTCCGGCGGGACCTGGAACGGCTCTCGCAGGACACCGCCCGATATGAGGCCAGGAAAGCACTGGCGCAACTGCCCCCTCTCCCCGAGGATACGGGCGTTTTTTAGGGCGGTGAGGACAAAGCAGGGGAAAGCTCCGGGGTCGCAAGCGCCCCGGAGCGGACACAACTGCCCGCAGTGCGGGCAGTCCCGAGGGGGTTCCCGATACCCCGATTTTGCCCCTCCTGGGGTCATCGGCCCCGCTGTGCCCCCGTTTGCGGGATTTTCAGAGGGGTTCCTGCCAAAAACTAAGGAGGTTTTCACGATATGGTCAAAAACAAGCAAAAGTTCGCCCTCTGGCTCACGCCGGAGGCCAAGGCCCAGGTGGAGTCCAACTTCCACGCGGACAACTGCCAGAGCCAGAGCGAGTTCATCGAGAAGGCCATCTGGTTCTACACCGGCTATCTGAACTGTGAGAGAGCCGGCGCCTACCTGCCCCGCGTCATGTCCGAGGTGGTGGGCGGCACCCTCAACGCGCTGGCCGACCGCATGGGCAAGCTCATGTTCAAGCAGGCGGTGGAGCAGAACATGACCAACAACATCCTCGCCATCGACTGCGATATGGACGACGCGACCTATCAGCACTACCGAGGCAAGTGCGTCCGGGAGGTGCGGGAGAGCAACGGCGCCATCTCGTTCAAGGACGCGCTCCACTTCCAGCGGGAGGCGTGGTGATGCCGAAGCTGGTCCAAAAGAGCGGCTACGTCAGAGCGGTCAAAGCAGGCGGCTACATGAAGTACATCGCCACCCGCGAGGGCGTAGAGAAGCTGGAGGCCAACCGTTCCTCGGAGCCGGAGACTGCTAACGCTCAGGACCCGGAGATTTATATGCGGTACATTGCCACCCGGCCGAGGGCGGAGCGGCATGGGGACCACGGCCTGTTCAGCTCGGCGGAGTCCGTCGAGCTCGGCGCGGCGATGGAAGAACTGAACGAACATGAGGGCAACGTCTGGACGATCATCTACTCTCTGCGCCGGGAGGACGCCGCCCGCCTGGGCTTCGATAACGCGGCGGCGTGGCGGGATCTCCTCATGGCTCACCAGCCTGACCTGGCCGACGCCATGAAGATCCCTGCCGACCTGCTCCACTGGTACGCTGCCTTCCACGACGAGGGTGAGCACCCTCACATCCACATGATGATCTGGTCCGACGACCCCAAGCGCGGCTTCCTCACCAAGCGCGGCATCGAACTCATGCGCTCCAAGCTGACCAACGCCATCTTCCGGGACGAACTGCTGAATCTCTATCAGCGCAAGGATGTCTCCTACAAGGACCTGACCTACGCCGCCCAGGACGCCATGAAAAAACTCATCGACGAGATGCGCTCCGGCCTCTGCGACAGCCCGGATGTCGCCCTCAAGATGAGCGAGCTGGCCGGTAAGCTGGAGAGCGTCAAGGGCAAAAAGCAGTACGGCTATCTCAAAAAGCCGCTGAAGGAGCTGGTGGATTCAATCGTGGACGAGCTGGCGAAGGTGCCGGAGGTGGCTCAGTGCTATGAGGTCTGGAACAAACTGCGGGACGAGCTGGAGAGCTACTATCACGAAAAGACGCGGGAGCGCCTGCCGCTGTCTCAGCAAAAAGAATTCCGTTCCATCAAGAACATGGTCATCCGGGAGGCGGAGAACATCCGGCTGGGCGAACACACCTTTGAGGACGAGGGTATGGAGGACGAGCCCGACGCCGGCGACACCTGGGATCAGGACTACCTCAGCTGCAAAGAGATCCTTCTCAACTGGGACTCGCACCCCGAGGACAAGCGGATGGCGGTGAGGATGCTGGAGCGGCTGTGGGAGGAGTGTCAAATGCCGGAGGCGGCGAGACTGCTGGGCTGTCTGTACCGGGACGGCATCCATCTCTATGAGGACTGGGAGAAGGCGGAGCTGTGGCTCACCAGGGCGGCGGAGACAGGCGACGCCCCCGCCATGTACTCCCTGGCCAAGCTGATGTCCTTCCAGCAACGCATGGACGAGGCGGCGGTCTGGCTGGAGCGGAGCGCGGCGCTGGGAAATCAGTACGCCCAGTATCAACTGGGCAAGCTCTGCCTCCTCTGCAGCGGCGTCCCGAAAGACGTAGACAGGGCCGTTGAGTATCTCACCGACGCGGCGGAGCAGGGCAGTCCGTTCGCCCAGTACCTCTTGGGTAAGCTGTACCTGGACGGCAAGGACGTCCCGCGGGACGACGAAACCGCTCAATACTGGCTGGGGCGGTCCGCCGACCAGGGCAATCAGTACGCGCGGTTCCTGCTGGAGCAAAGCCAGGCGCACCCGAACCTCCTCTCCGACGTCCTGCTGTCCGCCACCCGGCTGCTCCACCACATGGGCGGGATCTTTCAGCAGAACTCCGCCCCGCCTGCCAACCCGGTGGGGCTGCGGGCGGACCGTAAGCTGTGGCAGAGGATCAGAGAGAAGAAGATCGCCATGGGCCACAAGCCGGACGACCATGAGGAGTACCAGGGACCGACGATGTCCATGTAAAAACGCCCCTCCCGCAAACGCGGGAGGGGCGCAGGTCACGGCATGGTAGGTTTTAAGTCACACTGCGATACCAGTCTTTTGAACTGTAGTAAGAAATCCGCTTCTGTCGTCTGCTGCAGACAAGAGGACCGGCTCGATCTCCTGGTTCACTGACCGGGTCAGCCTCCAAAGGGCCGTCACCGTACCAAGATAGTCGGCGGGGATACGATCCACCACAACAGCGATGTCGATATCGCTGTCCTTCGTGGCGGTGCCACGGGCATGGGAACCGTACAGAAAGATGGCGTCGGTGTCCATGATTTGCCTGACAGCGTCAGCGTATTCTCTGGCAATGCTCAGCACTTCTCTCTGATCCATTGATCAACGCCTCCGTTTCCTTGATCATGTCCCTGCACCACTCCGGGGTGAGCGATTCCATTAGAGCAGAGTGATAGAGGGACAATCAAACACCCGCCCTGGCAATGACCAGCCTCAAGTATTCCTCCGGCGATATGTCGCCGGAAAGCATTTGACGGCACCAAGTCACACACTGTTCGTCAACGTGGAGCCCCTCCATCTCCAAAGAAATGGTGGCCATGCGGATAGACTTCTCGATTTCAGCGGCGCTCATAGTGTCACCCCCAAGGACTCATTGATATCAGTATAGCCTAACAGTTTGCTGATCACTTGAACTGTGGCCGCGTCGCCGTGGCTTGAAAGCAGAGCGGACACCAGTACGTTGGTGTCGATCACAGCGCAACAAATCATTCTGCGTCTCCCTCGCCATAGCGAGCCTTTCGGATCTCCTCATTGATCTCGTCCAGCGACATGCCCTGCGGAAAATCCTTCTTCGCCTGAGATCTCAGGGCCAGAAACGCCCGCATCGCCTGCTCTCTGGTCACGCCGGATTTCGGAGAAGAAATCTCAAACGGGATCTTTCGCTCCCGCACGACCGCGCGGGCAAATACATTGATGGCGGTGGACGCGGTCATTCCAAAATCCGCACAAAGGCTGTCAAACTGCTGCTTCAGATTCTCGTCCATACGAACACTGAAAGTTGCCTGTGCCATATCAGCACCTCCTCACGCCCATAGTATAACCAGAAAGGTTCAATATGTCAACAAAGAGAACACAAAAGGTTCGATAATACTGTGCTGACACTCTCCCGCAGGGTTCCAGCAATCTGCTGTATTTGGCACCCGTTCTTTCTCCATTTTGCCAACATGGTTCTGGTGGATTTCCATCGTCTTATTCGGTATGTTTGTGTTGCGAAAGCACCAAAACAATACCAGAAGGAGGCCACACTTATGAAAAACCGTATCAGAAATCTGCTGCTCGTACTCGCAGGCATGCTTGCCGGGGTGACGCTCACCAGCGGAGCCCAGGCAGCCGTTGCTCGGCTCACCGCCACCCGAAGCAACTGCGCTGTCTACATCGACGGCCAGCGGGTGGAACTCACCGCGTACATGATCAACGATGAGAACTACGTCCGCCTCCGGGACATCGGAGCCAAGGTCGGGTTCAATGTCTACTGGGACGGGACAGTCCAGATCGAGACGGACAAGCCCTACACCGGCGTGGCGCCAGAAGAGTCCAGGCACAGCGGAACGGTGACACTGCCGAGGGACGGTAGCCTGTACGTCCCCAAAGTGGGTGATGTGATCCCATGCGATGATGGAACCACATATACTGTCAAGGATGTGAGCCGATGGGATGCCAATATGTTCGCAGAGGGACCGCTGCCACCTCTGCCCACGCCCACCTGTGATTGGTCCAGCTTCCCCGCAGTGGACCTGCCCGCGCCGGAGGCGCGGCACTTCGAACGTCCTGACGCGGACTACCTGTTCGTCCGCAACCTTTATGAGACCCGCCGGATGCAGTACACGCTGATGAATCTGGCGGGCACCAACTCCAACACCAGCGTCAACGGGCGGCTGAAATATGGATCGAAAGGAACGCCCTATGTCCGCATCAGCCTGACCATCCCGGATGATGTGACCCCCTGGTCCTTCTGGCCCTGGAGGGAGTCTGAGATCGCAAAGCCCTTCAACGGAATCCCCGGCAGCTATGCCTTGCAAGCCTGGGACGTCTATCGGAATGGCGTGTTTATGCACACCGAGTACCAGATCTACGTGGCCTGACAGGGCGGGGCAAAAACTGCGCCGCCTAATCAAAGAAAACCATCTTCCGTCGCGGCAAGAGAAAGACGACGAATAATTCGAAAACAGCAATGCGCAGCAGAGGAATTATAGTATACTGTTATCGTTGGAGAGGAGGGGCACATGACCGATTATAAAAAAGCCGTCGCGCTGTGGCGGAAGTGGTACTTATCCACTGGTGTCGAACTTGCCGAGGTGCTGCGCGAATTTGGCATCGCCTTTGCATACCATTCTGGTAAAATCGAGAACGACAATATCATCTACCATGAGGTGCGGGAGATCTTTGAGCATGACGGTGTGACGAGTTATACCGGCGACTTGCGGACTCTGTTTGAGATCCGCAATTCCAAAGAGGCAAACGAGTTCCTCCTGACGGCGTTCAACGAAAAGCACGCCATAGACGAAACCTTGGTGAGAGAGTTCCAGCGCATCCTCACGCAGCATACCTATGATACCCGCCGCTGGCAGCTTGGAGAGCGCCCCGGAACGTACAAGCGCCACGACTATGTGACCGGGAAAAACGAGATCGGAGCCGCCCCGGAGGATGTGCGCGAAGAAATGGAGGAGCTGTTGTCCGAGCTTGACGGCGTCCCCAATGAAAAGGCGTTGACCGCGGGGGCCTATTTCCACGCCAAATTTGAGAACATCCACCCCTTTGCGGACGGGAACGGACGCACGGGGAGACTTGTGATGAACTACATCCTCCTGCTTCACGACCACCCGCCCGTCATCATCCACCAGGAAGACCGCAAGGACTATTTTGCCGCGCTGGAGGCGTGGGATGAGCGTCAGGACCTGGAACCGCTGATCGCGTTTCTCCAGGGGCAGACGGTAAAGACGTGGCAGAAGCAGTTGGAGCGCACGGAGCGCAGGCAGGACAGGTAAACCAACAAAACCGTTTCGAAAGCGGCTTGTGAGTATGCTCACAAGCCGCTTTTGTCTGGAAATCAGCAAATGATAACAGTTTGATAATTGTGTTCAAAACCCCTGGCTATTCTCTCTGTTTACTGGTATTGTGTGTCGCTGGAAAAGGAGGCGACTGCCATGCCCGAATATCTGAGAGCCCTGCACGAACGGTTCACCACAGCGTCACCTGAAGCGATGAGAATACAGCGTGAGCGGGACAGGATCCTTGCCCGCCTGCGGGGACAGCTGGGTAAGAGCCAGCGGGTCCTGCTCCTCCACCTGCTGGATCTGGAGGATGATCTGCGGGACCAGACCTCGCTGGACAGCTTCATCGCCGGCATCAGGCTGGCCAGAGGGGTCGAACAGGAACTGAGCGAGATCCCGCCCTACTCCTACGATACAGAGGACGAGGAGCGGGCGAGAAAATACACTGAGAAAGGTGGTGTTTGATCTATGCCAAGACGAAGGCCGAACGGCGACGGGATGGTCCGCAAGCGGGAGGATGGCCGCTGGGAGGGCCGGATCGTGGTGGGCCACAAGGACAACGGCGCCCCCATCTTCCGCTATCTGTCCGCGGGGAGCCAGAGGGAGCTGATGGACAAGCTCCGGGACAACAAGGAGGAGTACCGGGCGGTGGAGCTGACCGAGGGCAGCGGGATGACCCTGGGAGAGTGGCTGGACCGCTGGCTGGAGGAATACGCGGCCCCCACAGTCCGGGAAACCACCCTGTCGGGATACCGGCGCTACATCGAGAAAAAGATAAAGCCCCGGCTGGGGGACAAGCGAGTCGGGAAGGTAACGGCTGAGGACGTCCAAAAGCTGTACCGTGAGCTTGGCAAGGAGGGGCGGGAGGCGGACCACCCGGAATATGGCCACAAGCTCTCTACCACCACCGTCCGCCGCATCCACGGGGTATTCCACGAGGCTATGGCTGCGGCGGTGCGGGAGGGGCTGACCGCCCGCAACCCCGCCGAGGGGATCACGCTGCCCAGGAAAAAGCCGCCCATGATGAACATACTGAATCGAGAGCAGTTGGAGCGGTTCATGGAGGAGATTAAAAAGGACAAGGTCTGGCACGACTTCTTCTACACCGAGCTGACCACCGGCCTGCGCCGGGGTGAGATCTGCGGCCTGATGTGGTCCGACTTCGATGAGAAAAAGGGTACGCTGGCCGTCCGCCGCACGGTCCACACAGGAGAGGCCGGCACCCTGACCATGGGCGAGACCAAGACGGGCCAGGGGCGGCGGACCATCACCCTGCCGCCCAGCACCGCCCGGCTCCTGGCAGAACGGAAAAAACACGCCTTCACCCAGTGGATCTTCCCCCATCCTCTCCACCCGGAGCAGCCTGTACGACCCGGCGGGGCCTACTCCCATCTCAAAACTGTACTTAAACGGGCGGGACTGCCCGACATCCGCTTCCATGATTTGAGACACACATTCGCGACCCATGCGCTCACCAGCGGCGTGGACGCGAAAACGCTGTCGGGCATCCTTGGCCACACCAGAGCCAGCTTCACCCTGGACACCTATACCCATGTGACCGGGGACATGCACCGGCGGGCGGCAGAGATCGTGGGCGGCTTCATGGGCGACATTATGGCAAAGGAGTGATAGAATGGCACGAAAACGAAAGAATGGCGAGGGTACCCTCCGCCACCGGACTGACGGCCGCTGGGAGGGCAGGGTGGTCATCGGCTACGACGAAGAAGGGAATCCCAAAACCAAGAGCGTACTGGCCAGGACAAAGGCGGAGTGCGCCAGCAAACTGGAAAAGCTGAGGAATGCTACCGACCCGAAGAAACCCGCCAAAGTGAGGCCGGACATGGCCATGGGGGACTGGCTGGATTACTGGTATCAGAACCACTCCAAACCGGGCCTCCGACCGACCACCCGGCAGTCCTATGAAAACTGGCTCTATGAGCATCTGATCCCCGGCGTGGGCCATATCCCCCTCAACAAGGTGACCCAATCCGACCTCCAGCAGTTCTTCACCGGCATGAAAAAGAACGGCAGACACGCCCATGTGGAGACCAAGGGGACCGCCCTGTCCGACCGCTCGGTGCAAAGCTGTTACGCGGTCTGCCGCAAGGCGCTGGACAAGGCGGTGGCGGAGAACCTCATCCGGGCAAACCCCGCCCAAGGGTGCAAGCTCCCGCCTGTGAAGGGGAGGGATATGCAGGTGCTGACGAAGGAGGAGATGCAGCGGTTTCTCCTCCAGGCCAGAGAGGAGGGGATGTACGAGCTCTTCCTGCTGGAACTGACCACCGGCCTGCGCCGGGGCGAACTGCTGGCCCTCCGATGGGACGACCTGGACATGGAGACCGGGGTGCTGAAAATCGACAGGCAGATCTACCCGGTCCGGGGGAAGCTGATCGTCACCGAGCCAAAAACAAAGGCGGGGATCAGGACCATCATCCTGCCGCCGCCCATGCTGGAGGTATTGCGGGAGTACAAGGAGCAGACCTTCTCGCCTCTGCTGTTCCCGTCCAGGATCAGACCGGGCCAGCCCATCGACCCCGGCTATGTCCGCAAGCGGCTCCAGGTGATCCTGGAGCGGGCGGGCTGTAAACAGGTCCGCTTCCACGATTTGAGGCACACCTTCGCCACCATGGCCCTGGAACACGGCATGGATGTAAAGACCCTCTCGGCCATCATCGGCCATGTGTCCAGCACCACCACGCTGAACGTCTACGCCCATATCACCGACGAGATGCGGAAGAGCGCGGCGGCAAAGATAGACCACGGCATCGCCGGCGCGGAGGCGTTGGAAGGGGCGCAAAACGCGGAGGAGACGGCTCCTGCGCCGGAGTTCGTCCCGTACAAGACGCCCCGCCGCAGGCCCGGAACGGGCTGCGTCAGCCAGCTGCGGCCCCATCTGTGGGAGGGAAGGTACTCCCCGGTCTGGCCTGACGGCAAAAAACATTCCCGAAATATTTATGCCAAAACCGAGGCTGAGTGCGAAGAAAAGCTGAAAAAATTGATCCTGGAGATGAAAGCGGAGATCGCCCAGGCCAGGGGGGAAATGAAAATAAACTGAACCCTGTCTGTGGTATTCCTGTGGTCAAACGAAAAACCACCGCGGAATGATCCGCGGTGGTTTCCGTTTGGTGGACCTGAAGAGACTCGAACTCTCGACCTCTCGGATGCGAACCGAACGCTCTCCCAGCTGAGCTACAGGCCCATATTAATCTCACCGTTATGTGAGGTGTTAGGGGGGATAAGGGTATTTTTCTTTGTTTTTATGAGATAAAACGGGGTTATTGGATTGTTTTTGGGCTTTTTATATATTATAATAGATGATTGTGACGGCGGAGGAAAGAGAGGGGAAGAGGAGGGGAAGCGGAGCAGGTGACGAAAATTGGCGGCGGCTTTGCCGCCGAACCAAAATTTTTCGGCAGGGAGTGGCGAAAAATTTTGGCCGGATTGATGGGGAAATGGGGTGTAGGATGGGGATTCGTATGCATGCGAACCGAACGCTCTCCCAGCTGAGCTACAGGCCCATATTAATCTCACTGTTATGTGAGGTGTTAAGGGGGATATGGGTATTTTTTCTTTGTTTTTATGAGATAAAACGGGGTAATTAGGGTGCTTTTATATATAATAATAGAAGATTGCGAAGGCGGAGGAAAGAGGGGAAAAGAGGAGCAGGTGACGAAAATTGGCGGCGGCTTTGCCGCCGAACCAAAATTTTTCGGCAGGGAGTGGCGAAAAATTTTGGCCAAATCACATGGGAAATGGGGTGTAGGATGGGGATTCGTATGTATGCGAACCGAACGCTCTCCCAGCTGAGCTACAGGCCCGTGCTAATTTTCGCTAATTGTGAGATAAAACGGGGGAATTAAGGTGCTTTTCTATATTATAATAGATGATTGTGGCGGCGGAGGAAAGAGGGGGGAAGAGGAGCGGGTGACGAAAATTTTTGGCCGGATTGATGGGGAAATGGGGTGTAGGATGGGGATTCGTATGCATACGAACCGAACGCTCTCCCAACTGAGCTACGGGCCCATATTGAATTCGCACTTTGCAATTATACCAGAAAAACGCGATTTGTAAAGAGGAAATCGCCGAAAAATTTTGAGCCGCCCTCCCATGACGCTTTTCCGCCGCGGGAGGGCGGCCTGCTCGTTTACCAGGGCCAGAAATCGTTGAAGTCGGGATTGCGGGGCGGGGTCCAGGGGGACTTGGCGTCGGCCTCGGGCACGTTGTCGTAGTCCCACTGATGCTCCTCCGCCATGAAGTCGCTGGTCACATTGAAATACCGCATATAGCCTATGTCATTGTAGTAGGTCCAGTCCCAGGTGGCGTCCACGCAGTACCATTCCCCGTCCAGCCGGACCATGTTCCAGGCGTGGTCCTCCTCACTGTTATAGGCCGCGCCCACCACGGTGATGCACTCCACGCCCGCCATGTCCATCAGCAGTTGGAACACCGAGGCGAAGCCCAGGCACACGCCCTTGCCCTTGACCAGCCCGCCGTAGGGGGTGAAGGAGTCACGGCTCACCGTGGCGGTGGGGTCCTGGTGGTCGTAGTCATACTCCATATGGGTGATGGTCCAAAGATACAGGGCGTATTCCTTCTCCAGATCGGTCATGCCGTCCCTGATCTGGCTGGCGATGACCGCCGCCGCCCTGTCATAGATGGCCCTGTCGTAGTCGGACAGGGGAGAGGGGTCCTTCTTTTCCCAGACGGCCAGGATGGCGGTGGTGTCGTACACCGTCATGTCGTCGATGTTGGGATCGGTGAAGGGGGTGCGGCCGGGATAGGTCACCGGCCCGGCGGGGGCGGAGGTGGGGGTGGACGGCGTGCCGGCGGACGGCGCCGGGGACGGGGACGGGGCGGG
>CANQKJ010000039.1 GCA_947624465.1 uncultured Oscillospiraceae bacterium | reverse complement strand
GTGAAGCGGGCCATCGACGACGGTATCCCGGTGATCGGCTACACCTACTGGAGCATCATGGACAACTTCGAGTGGGCCGCCGGATACGATCCACGGTTCGGCTTGGTACATATCGATTACCAGACCCAGAAGCGCACCATCAAGGACAGCGCTTACTGGTACAGGGATGTCATCGCATCCAACGGCGAGAATCTGTGACAGAGGAGTGATACCATGCGGATCACGCACCTGAAACTGAACGGTGTGCCCCAGCCCCTGGGCTATGACTGCCAGGGCCCGCTGCTGCTGTCCTGGCTGGTGGAGGACGCCGGGGGAACGAGGCCCGTCTCCACCCGCGTCAGCGTCTGGAGCGGCCAGGACAGGACCGAACTACTGTGGCAGACAGAGGGAAAGCTGGACTGGGAGGGCACCGCACTGGAGCTGGACCTGAGACCGCGCACCCGGTATTATGTGAGCGTGGAGGTGGCAGACGACACCGGCGACAGGGCGGAGGGCCTCACCTGGTTCGAGACCGGCAAGCTGGACGAGCCCTGGGCAGGGCGGTGGATCGGCCCGCCCGCCGGCACGGAGCGCTCTCCCGTGCTCACCGGGCGCTTTGACTTGCCGGGGGAAGTGCGCGCCGCGCGGCTGTATGTCACCGGCCTGGGGCTGTACTGTGCCGCCCTGAACGGCAGACCCGTCACCGATGAGCTGCTCACCCCCGGTATCAGCGACTATGAGGAGGAGGTCCAGTACCAGACCTATGACGTCACCGGCCTTCTCGGTGCGGACAACCGGATGGACATCACCCTGGGCAGCGGCTGGTACAAGGGCAGGTACGGCCTGGAACAGGCCAGGGAGCCCTTCGGGGAGCGGTACGCCGCCCTGGCGGAGCTGCGCACTGTCCTGGCCGACGGCTCCGAGCGGGTCTTCGCCACCGACGGGAGCTGGACCTGGACGGACAGCCCCATCACCGCCGACGGCATCTACGAGGGGGAGACCCTGGACCGGCTGGCCCCTGTCGGCCCGGAGCGCCCGGTGGAGCCGGTGGATATCCCCCTGCGGGTGGTGGAGCGGTTCTCCCTGCCCATTCGGGAGAAGAGTATCCTGCCGATCCGGGAGGTCATCCGCACCCCCGCCGGGGAGATGGTGCTGGACTTTGGCCAGAACCACGCGGGCCTGCTGCGGTTCCGCGCCGCCCTGCCCGCCGGGACCGAGGTGCATTTTGAGTTCGGCGAGGTGCTCCAGGGCGGGAACTTCTATAACGACAATTACCGGGGTGCCAGAGGCGGCTTCCGCTACCGCTCCGATGGGCGGGAGGAGACCGTCTGCCAGATCTTCACCTTTTTCGGCTTCCGGTATGTGAAGGTGACCGGCTGGCCGGGAGAGCCGGACCCCGCCGGATTCGAGTCCCCGGTGGTCTACTCTGATCTGGATGAGACCGGGGAGCTGTCCTGCGGCCATGCCGGGGTGGACCGGCTGCTGCAAAACGCCCTGTGGAGCCAGCGTTCCAATTTCCTGGACATCCCCACCGACTGTCCCCAGCGGGATGAGCGGCTGGGCTGGACGGGAGACGCCCAGGTGTTTGCCCCCACCGCCTGCTATTTCATGGACTGCCGGGCCTTCTACCGGAAGTTCCTGCGGCTGCTGCGCACCGAGCAGCTCCGCCATGACGGGGCGGTGCCCATCTACACTTTGGGCCGGCAGGATTTCAACTTCTGCGCCGTCTGGTCCGACTCCGCCGTACTCATCCCGGACACGTTGCTGCGCATGACCGGCTCTGTGGCGGAGACTGCCCGATACTACCCCATGATGCGGGACTGGGTGGATTTTGTGGACCGGAACCACCCCAACCATCTGTACGACAAGAGCTTCCAGTTCGGCGACTGGCTGGCCCTGGACGGGGTCACGGAGAACAGCTTCAAGGGCGGCACCGACGACACCTATCTGGCCAGCGCGTATTTCTATCAGAGCGCCGCACTCACCGCCCGCATGGCGGGACTGCTGGGAAAGGCGGAGGACGAGGCCCACTACAACGCCCTGGCGGAGGCCATCCGCGCCGCGGTGCTGGACGCCTACGTCACCCCCGGCGGGCGGCTGTCCGTGGACACCCAGACCGCCTATATCACCGCTCTGCGCCTGGGGTTCTATCGGGACAGGAATGTGTTGTTGGAGCAGTTCTCCCGCCGGCTCCAGTTCGACAACTTCCAGATCCGCTGCGGCTTCGCCGGGGCCCCGCTGCTGTGCCAGACCCTGGCCCAGGAGGGGATGGACCGGCTGGCCTGCGATTTCCTGCTGAACCGGGAGTTCCCCAGCTGGCTGTACTGCGTGGATCTGGGGGCCACCACCATCTGGGAGCGGTGGAACAGCCTGATGCCCGACGGGACCTGTTCTCCCACGGGGATGAACAGCTTCAACCACTACTCCTATGGCAGCGTGGCGGAGTACGTCTTTGCCTGGCTGGGCGGACTGCGGCCGGAGGGGCTGGGATTCCGAAGGGCGGTCATTGCCCCGAGGCCGGACGCCCGCCTGGACCATCTGACCTGCCGCTGCCGCACCGCCTCCGGCCTCTATGAGAGCTCCTGGCGGGTCAATGAGGACGGGACTTTGTCCATTACTATCCGGGTGCCCTTTGGCTGCGCCGCTCTGGTGACCCTGCCCTACAGCGGCAAGGAGCCTTTTGAGGCGGGGCCGGGGACCTATGAGTATCATTACACGCCTGACCGGGACCTGCTGGCCGCCTATGACTGGGACTCTCGCCTGGGCCAGCTGGCCGGGGATGAGGAAGCCGCCGCCATCCTGGCGGACACGCTGCCTCAGCTGGCGGGGGCCCTCCGGTCGGGGGACCGGGAGATGTGCGCCATGACCTTCCGGGAGCTCAGCGGCCAGTTCTTCATGGGGCTGGATCCGGGCAATGTGGGCGCGGCGGTGGAGCAGCTGAGGAAGATCGGACGCCGCCCCGGCGAGAATTGAGCAGGCGTCAGACGCTCCACAATATGACAGGAGGCGCTGAAAATGAACTGTGAGCGATGGAACGAGGGCTGGAAATTCTGGCCGGATCGGAACGCCTTCGCGCTGGTGTGGGACATCCCGCCCGCCGCCAGGGAGATCACTCTGCCCCACGACGCGATGATCGAGGAGACCCCTTATGCCGGCAGCCCCAACGGGGGCAATACCGGCTACCGGGACGGCGGCAACTACACCTATGTGAAGACGTTCTTTGTCCCCGAGGAGGATCGGGGCAAGAGGTATATCGTCAAATTCGAGGGGGTCTACGCCCACGCGATGGTGTATCTGAACCAGCAGTTCGCCGGCTCCGAGGCCAACGGCTACACCGGCTTCTGCGTGGATGTGTCCGACTATCTCCGGCCCGGCGCGGAGAACGAGCTGCGCGTCCAGGTGAAAAACGCCGGCATGACCAACAGCCGCTGGTACTCGGGCAGCGGCATCTATCGGGACGTGTATCTGCTGCGCTCCGACCCGATCCATATCGAGCCGGATGGTGTGCAGGTGACCACCGAAAACGCCGATGAAGAGTATGCCGTCCTCTCGGTAAAGACGGTAATCGTCAACGCGAGCGCGTCACCGAAGAAATTGCTCCTCCACACCACGATCCTGCCCCGGCAGCATGGCCAGGGATGCGCCGCACCCGAGGATACGGTGTTCTTTGTCAGGGCCGGGGAGAAAAAGACCGTGTTCCAGAGGATTCTTGTCAAATCTCCGGCCCTCTGGTCCGAGGATACGCCCTCCCTTTATATGTGCAGCAGCAGTCTGTTCGAGGTGGACGGAGCATCGCCACTTGACACCGCCCGCGTTGCCTTCGGCATTCGGACGCTGCAACTGGACGCTGCCCGGGGGCTGCGGGTCAACGGAAACAGCGTAAAGCTCCGGGGCGCCTGCATCCACCATGACAGTGGGCTTCTGGGGGCGGCAACCTATGAGGACGCCCACTACCGCCAGGTCAGGCGCCTCAAGGAGGCCGGTTTCAATGCCATCCGTATGTCCCACCACCCGGCGGCTCCGGCGCTGCTGCGGGTGTGCGACGAGCTGGGCATGTATGTGATGGATGAGTTCACCGACATGTGGGACCGGGCCAAGTCCGACCTGGACTACGCGGTGGATTTCTCCGCCTGGTGGAAAAAGGATTTGGCGGCGATGGTCAGAAAGGACTATAACCACCCCTCTGTGATCCTGTACTCCGTGGGGAATGAGATCCCTGAGATCGGCGGGGAGGCCGGCTCGGCGACCTGCGCCCAGATCAGCGCCCTGATCAAGGCACTGGACCCCACCCGGTTCACCACGGCGGGTATCAACGGCATTTTCGCGGCCGGAGACGAGATGGGCGCCATCATGGCGGACATCGCCCAGGGAACGGGCGACGGGGGAGAGACCGGGGGCGACGTGAACGACTTTATGTCCGTGATGCAGGACAAGGCCGATGAAATCGTCAACCACCGGGTGATCTCTAAGCGGCTGGAAATGGCCTGCGCCGCCCTTGACGTGGCTGGGTACAACTACATGACCGCCCGCTATGAGCCGGACTGCGCCCGCTATCCCAACCGTGTTATGGTGGGCAGCGAGACCTATCCCCCGGAGATCGCCCGGAACTGGGGTCTGGTGAAAAAATACCCGGCCCTCATCGGCGACTTTACCTGGACCGGCTGGGATTACATCGGAGAGGCGGGCATCGGTGTGCCCTCCTATTCCGGGGGCGAGGGCGGCTTCAAGGCGGCGTTCCCCTGCCAGCTGGCCTACTGCGGCGATTTGGATCTGACCGGCTCCCGGCGGCCCATGTCCTATTTCCGGGAGATCGTATTCGGGCTGCGGAGCGACCCCTACATCGCGGTGCAGGATCCCGGCCACTACGGAGAGAAGATGGCCCCTAACCCCTGGATCATGAACGACGCCGTGTCCAGTTGGGACTGGCGGGGCTATGAGGGTCGGCCGGTAGTGGTGGAGGTCTACGCTCCCGGCGGCGAGGCGGAGCTGTTCCTCAACGGCCGCTCCCTGGGCAGAAAGCCCGCGGGGCCGGAAAACGGGTTCCGCACCCTCTTTGAGACCCGGTATGAGCCGGGGACCCTCCGGGCGGTATCCTATGCGGACGGGGCGGAGGCCGGCGTGTTCGAGCTGCGCACATCGGGAGAACCGTCCGTCCTCAGTATCGAAACGGACTATGAGGGTGAAGAACTGCTCTACCTGGACGTGATCTTGCGAGATGAAAACGGCGCCATTCCTACGGACCGGGACGAGCTGCTGACCGCCCAAGTCACGGGCGGAACACTGCTGGGCTTCGGAAGCGGGGCTCCCAAGCCGCTGCATCACTACCAGGAGGGGCGGACCGAGACCTGGAATGGCCGGGCCCAGATGATCCTTCGGAAAACATCAGGTCAGGCCATGGAAGTGAAGGTGACCTCTGCCTCCGGGAAAGAGGCGCGGTTCCAGCGATAAGAGGGAGAAAAACGATGGCAGAACTGTTTCAGATCCATCCGGCAGACAGCCGGATCACCCGCATCACCGACGCGGCGGGCACCCATATGTACCTGGTGCGGGGGGACCGGGAGGCCGCCCTGCTGGATACCGGTGTGGGTTATGGCCGCCTGGACGAAGTAGTCCGCTCTTTGACCGATCTCCCGGTCAAGACGTTCATCACTCACGGCCATGTGGATCACGCTATGGGGGCCGGGGCCTTCGCGGACGCTTGGATCAGCCCGTTGGATCGGGCGCTGTATCTGGAGCACAGCGACGCGGATGTCCGGCTTGGTTATCTGCGGGGCAACGCGGGGTCCAGTGGGATGAGCGCCAGGGACATCGCCCCGGAGCTGCTCCAGCCCGTCAAGCCCTTTGAGGAGTTCCATCCCCTTCTGCCGGGGGACAGATTCGATTTGGGCGGGGTGACCGTGGAGATCCTGGAGGGCAGGGGTCACACCCCCGGCTGTGTCACCATGCTGCTGCCGGAGCTGCGGACGCTACTGATGGGAGACGCCTGCAATCCCTTCACCTTCCTGTTCGACGAGACCTGTTCTACCGTGGAGGAATACCGGGAGATGTTGCTGCGTCTGAGGCCCCAGGTGGAGGGCCGCTTCGACCGGGTCCTGCTCTGCCACGGGCCTGGCGGGGAAGGAACTGTCCGCATGATCGACAATGTCATCGCCGTGTGCGACGATATACTGGCGGGCAATGTGGACGACGCGCCCTTTACGGGCTTTCATGGGGAACCGGTCTGCATCGCCAAGGCCATGGACGAGAGGACCTTTACCCGCGTGGACGGGGGCGAGGGAAACGTGGTCTACAACCCTGCCCGAATCAGAGAGGGGTAAGACAAAACCGTGAAAACCAGCGAAGTGAACATTCGTGACCCCTTTGTGCTGACCTATGATGGAAAGTACTATCTCTACGGCACCCGGAGCGAAACCTGCTGGGGTATGGCGGACGGATTCGACTGCTATGTGAGCGATGATCTGGAAAACTGGGAGGGACCTATTGAGATCTTTCACCGGCCAGAGGGATTCTTTGCGGATCGTGCGTATTGGGCCCCAGAGTGTGTTCATTGGAACGGAGCGTTCTATCTTGTCACGACATTTGGCGCGGCCGACCGGAAGAAAGGAATCTATGTCCTGAAGGCAGCTTCTCCAACGGGGCCCTTTCAGCCCTATGGTCAAAGGCTGACGCCCGAGGACTGGGCCTGCATCGACGGAACAGTTTATTTTGAAGAGGGAAAGCCCTATCTGTTCTTTTCCCACTCCTTTGAGGATTCCCCAGACGGGGATATGTGCCTGCTCCGCCTTTCTGCTGACATGAGCTACGCAGAGGGGGAACCGGTTAGGCTGTTCTCCGCGGCAGACGCCCCCTGGGCCAGGCCGATCCCCTTTGCCAAGGCGGAGTTCGGCATGGAGGGGGACGTGTACTTCACCGACGGCCCCTGTGTGGTCCGGCTTGAGGACGGGGCGCTTTATATGACCTGGTCCAGTTGGGGGGACCACGGCTACGCTGTGGGAGTTGCGGTGTCGGACAGCGGAGCGCCCCAGGGGCCTTGGCGCCACCAGCCGGAACCGATTCATCCGGAAAACGGCGGACACGGCATGATGTTCCAGGATTTGAAGGGGGGATTCCGCTTTACGTTGCATTATCCCAATGATAAATCCCGCGAACATCCGATTTTCAAGCGTATTGTGAAAAAGGCAAACGGGCTCTGCCTGACTGACTGAACCCGTCGCAATATCCAGTATTGAGTCGCAGACAATTTGAGGGGGTGTAGCTTATGCCTGAAAACCAGGAACAGCCGGGGAAAAAGCAGGCGGTCATCAGTCTGGTCATCGCCGCCATCGCCTTTTTTTATCTGATGTTTGTGCCGCTGTACGTGACATCCTTTTTCACACTTATACTGGGCGTTGTGGGGCTGATTCAAGCCATCCGTGCAAAAAAGCGCGACTTTGTCGGCGCGATTCGGACCATGGGACTGCTGCTCTCGATTTTGGATATTGCGTTGAGCATTCTGTTTATCGTGATACCGATCGCCGCATTGAACGGCATCCAATCTTGAAGGGAAGCCCTTGCCCGATGGCGGGGAAGTACGATTATAATGTGATTGAAACGCTGCCCTTTCTGGGTATGCCGATGGTAAACGCCTTTACTGCGTTTACCGATGTTATCATTCCCACGACAGCGGGGTTATTTGCAGTGGTCGGAATCATACAGTTGAACGACACTGTAAAGGCGAATATACCTCGGATAACGCCGCCTTGCTGAAAAAGTACGAAGAAAGGGGGATAGCAGCATGAAGCGTGATATGAGCAAGATGTTTAGAATATTAGCATTATCTTTAGTAATTATGTTGATACTTATATTTGTAATTTGGTACGTGCATCCAATACACATAAAAAAGGAAATGAACGTATGTAATTTAGACTCGGAAACGGCAGAAATTGAAATTGATATATATTTCTATCGTCATCTTTTTAAGGAAAACGCTGTTAGAGGAACAATTAAGTGGGATGGAATTAAATATATTGACAAATACTCAAAATGGGGAAAAGATCCTGATTCTGATGATAATTCTTTTCTAGATTCCTTGTTTTTGACTATAAGCAAATTGTTGCATAAGCACAATGAAAATCTACCCGAAATGACATTTCTAAATGCAGAGTTACCTTTGATTGAGTCAACGCTTAATAGCATAATGATTATTGATTCTTTTGGCGGATATAAGTTGGAAAGGGTAGATATTATGTATCTTAATGGTGTTGTGGACGGGAACGGGAACGTACCTGGAATTGAGTATTTTGGACCAGCAAACAATCAGGAGGAGGCTCAAAAAATATATCAAGAATTCTATGAAAATAACTAATAGAGCGGTTTTGAAATATATAATGAATTATTTGAAGTAATTCAAAAGAGGGAATCCGCTATATTACTATTCAGCTGAACTCTGAAAAAGCGGGAGCCGCTGATGCGGCTCCCGCTTTTACTATACATTTGGATCAGGAGGACTGAGCTGTCGGAAAAACGGTCCCAGCAGCTTTGCGTTTATTACCGCTGTCAGAGAGCATCCAATGACCAGCCAGAAGAAGCTCAACCGGATCATCAGTTCATAGTTGATCAGCAGAGTGAGGATGGGAAGCAGATTCAGGACGGTTACCACCAGAGCCAGAAAGGGATTGCCAAGAGGGAGAAGGAACGCATTTTTCAAAGTGTTTCCCACTGTGTTATCAAAGTGCGCCAGCAGGGGGTACACGTAAGAAAATACGACGCCGGTGATAGCGATGGCCAAATAGCTCAGGTATTTGATTAGGGGTATGTGGTCAAGCCCGCCGGAGGCGGCCATGAGGAGATATACCCCCACAAGGATCGTCGGCACCAGCAAAATCAAAAAGATGATGAGCGACTGCTTGAAATTGTCGCGCATGGCCTGGAAAAAGGTCTTTATGATCGGAGGGGCCTCTTTTTCGGCTATCTTGCGGGCCACATAACACATGGCGGTACAGGCGGGTCCGATGGTGATGATCGGAATACAGCAGATCAGCCAAAGCAGATTGAGCGCAATCAGGTCCGCCACGGCGGAAAGAAAGCGTATGATCGGCGAGTCTGGTTGAAACAAACGTCCCATGATTGAATCCTCCAATGCCGGTAGTAAGAACTGGTCAAAATCAGAAACGATAACTCCGCAGACGGGGCCAGGCGTTGACACCGCCATTGCTGTTCATGTGCTGCTGGTTATCCATAGCTATATGTTAGTTTCTATTTTAAAGAAATATGGGGGGAGTGTCAATGCATTTTCCTGACACAGAAATGCATATCGTGGCGGAACGTCCTCAAACGCTCCGCCACGATCAATTATGGATTGATTTCCGTTAAAAGCTGCTCCAGGGCTGCCTCGCCAATCGTATCCGTATCCCCCAGTTCTTTGAGAAGATTATAGGCAAGGAGCTTTGCCGGATCGACATTTTGAAAATTGCCGGAGAACACCATGTTGTAGAAGGGATCCTTCATCGCCAAAGCTCTCATCTTAGGCCAGGCCTCTTCATCAGCCATGATGTCGCCGAAAGTCGAATACTTCGTATAGGTTTTCCGTATTTTTTGCCGGGCGGTCACGGTCAGACTAACTTGGAGCGGCAAATCGGCGCTGCTCGGCCCCACGAAGATCGTAAAACTGCCCGGTTCCACTGCGAAGCGCATCGAATCCGTGTCAAAATACGCAAAATCACGGAAGGACAGCGTGAACTGAACCGTTTTGGACTCCCCGGGTTCCAACTGGATCTTGGTAAAATGCCGCAGCTCGATCTCGGGGCGGGGAATCTGAGACTGGTCATCGTGCACATAAAGCTGTACGACCTCTTTTCCCGCCACGCTGCCGGTGTTCCGGACCGATAGAGAGACAACAGCGGTTTCGTCCTCGCATATTGCGGTTTTGTCGATGCGTATGTCTGAGTACGCAAAGGTCGTATAGCTCAGGCCGTGGCCAAAGGGGAACAGCGGTCTCAACCCCTTGGTCGCATAATATCGGTAGCCGACGAATATCCCCTCCCGGTACTCACACCGATCCTGGTACCCGGGATAGTTCAGATAAGCCGGGGTCTGCCGGAGGTCTGCCGGGAATGTTTCGGCCAGTTTTCCGGAGGGATTGACTTGCCCGAACAGAATGTCTGCGATGGCCCCGCCGACAGCCTCACCGCCCAAATAGCTCTCCAGGACCGCAGAGACCTGATCGATCCAAGGCATCGTCACAGCAGCTCCGTTGGCCAGCACGACTACCGTATTGGGGTTTACACCCGCCACAGCGGAGATCAGAGCATTCTGCACCGGCGGGATGTCCATGTGTTCTCTGTCATACCCTTCGGACTCATAGCGTTCCGGCAGGCCGGCGAATACCACAGCGATCTCCGCAGTCCTTGCCGCGTCCAAAGCTTCTTCGAACAGAGCATCTTCCCTGTCATCGCGCTCCAGGCTATAGCCTTTGGCATATCGGATGTCCGCGTTCGGTGCCAGCATACGGATCTCTTTCAGCAGGTCGTCACATTTATACGGCTCCACATGGGAACTGCCGCCGCCCTGATACCGGAGGTTTTGAGCCATATCACCGATGATGGCGACCTTCGCGGAGCGGCTCAGCGGAAGAAGATGATTGCTGTTTTTCAGGAGAACCATGCTCTCTCCGGCCAGCTTACGTACCAGCGCGTGGTGATCCTCAAATGCCATGGGCGTCTCCCGATGGTTTTCAACGGCGTTTTTGATCAGGACCAAATTGCGCCGCACCGCCGTGTCGATCTCCTCTTCCGTGATGGTACCCGTCTTATAGGCCGCCATCATATCCCGGGCATCCTTGCCGGAGAGGCAGGGCATCCGCAGATCGAGACCATTTTTCAGCCCCAGAGCATGATCGTTGGTGGCATCCCAGTCTGAGACGACCAGGCCCTGAAAGCCCCACTCTTTGCGCAGGATGTCGTTCAGCAGGTATCCGTTTTCGCTGGCATAGACGCCGTTGACCCGGTTGTAGCTGGACATTACAGTGGCCGGGTCAGACTCCTTGACCGCGATCTCAAAGCCGGCCAAGTATATCTCCCGCAATGTCCGCTCGTCGATCACCGCATTCACGCTGCGGCGGCGGCACTCCTGGTTGTTTGCCGCAAAGTGCTTCAGGGACGTGGCCACACCGCGGCTCTGTACCCCTTTGACGTAGGCGGCAGCAAGGTGCCCTGTCAGGTAAGGGTCCTCAGATAGATACTCAAAATTGCGCCCACATAACGGAGTGCGCTTGATGTTCATAGCAGGGCCAAGAAGGACACCGACATCCTGTCCCTGCGCCTCGTCACCCAGAGCCTGTCCCATCTCATACAGCAATTCCGGATCCCAGGAACATGCCACCGTAGTTCCGGCCGGAAAACAGGTGGAATTGACGCTCTTTTGCAGTCCCACATTATCCTGGCCCCCAGTCTGTTTGCGGACGCCGATGGGGCCGTCAGTTATCATAATCGACGGGATACCCAGCCGTTCTATAGCCTTTGTGTTCCACAGCCCTTGGCCTGCCAGCAGGGATATCTTTTCTTCCAGTGTCAGTTCTTTTAACAACACATCTACAGATCGCATATCGCAACGCCTCCACAGAGTTATTCTGGTCTCGAAGCAAAATTGCCTTTGCACAGTTGGCCGTTAATGTTAACGCCGTTCCTCCCTACCTTTATGCAAAAAGAGAGTGCGAAAAGCCATCATAACTCCAACGTCAACAAACTTTTCGCACTCTCAATGGGCGCAGGATTTCTCCACTTTTCAGCCCGATGGGCTATGATATAAAGGAAACAAAGAGTATCTTTTGCTGTGCAAACGACCTCCAATGGGCACAAAACTGCGGGGAAACAGCTTCGAAGGAACCTCAGAAGTTGTAGCTCTTGCAGACGGGGGCGCAGGCGTCGGCGGACTCCTTGTCGTACCAGATCAGGTTGTTCCCGCTCTCCTTGTCGAAC
>CANQKJ010000038.1 GCA_947624465.1 uncultured Oscillospiraceae bacterium | reverse complement strand
GACGGTGTTCGGCCTGCTGGATATGCGGGCCGGATCCATCCTGCCGTCCATCCTGGCCCACATCACCTTCAACTTCATCGGGCAGGTATTTACCACTCTCAGCCACTTCTTCCCGGAGGAGGGATGGGTGGCGCCGCTGGTCGTGGCCCTGTTCGTCGTCGGCCTGCTGATGATCTTCGTCTGCCGACGGGATATCGCGGCCATCTTCCACCCGAAAGCCCCGGCGTTCGGCGGGGGCGCTCCCGCGCCTAGTCCCTCTTATGAGGCGTTGGCGTGGGAGGAGCGGTTCGACGGGGAGGAGACCTATCTCTGCCGGGACTATGATACCATACAGAATCCGTGGGAGGACTGATCCCAGGGGCCGATGGAGACATCGGCCCCTGCTGTTGCCTGATGATTTATCGAAAAACAATAAAAAATGCTTGACAAACGATAACAGCAATGCTATCCTTGTCCCAAGAGGTGGTCGAAATGGAAAAGACAGGGGTGCAAAAGCTGGCTAAGGTCCTTCGGGTCTGCGTCATCGTGCTGTTTGTGTGCGTGATCCTGGCCATGACCGCGGTGCCGCGGCTGTTGTCCCTGCGCTGGGTGACGACGGATAACATCAAAGACGAAATCTGGCTGTTTTTCCGCAGCTATCTGGTGATATTTGTGGACCCCTATGACGCTGTGCTGGCCCTGTTCCTGTGGGTCTGCGGCGTCTGCGCCGCCAACATCCTGTGGCAGGGGAAGCGGGTGCTGGAGAACATCATTTACGGGGCGCCTTTCCATCCGGGGAACGCCGTGAGCCTGAAGCGTGCCGCCGTGGCCTGCTTCGTCATTGCGGCGGCGGCCCTGGCACGGCTGATCTGGGGGTTCTTCTACTACAAGAGCGCCGGCCCGCTGTTCACCTATAATGCCCTGTTCGTGCCAGTGTTCCTGGTGGGCGGGCTGCTGTGCATGGTCATGTCCGCTCTGTTCCGCCAGGCGGCGGAGCTGAAGGCCGAGAACGACCTGACGATTTGAGGAGAGGAGCGGTCAAATTGGAAAAGACAGGAGTGCAACGACTGGCCCGCGCGCTGCGGGTAGCGGTCATTGTCATTTTCGTGTGCAATCTCGTTGCGCTGTTTCTGGTGCCGGCCATGACCTGTCTGTTCGGCGCTGTGAAGATGCTGTCCCAGGAGCATGGGGAGAGCGTCAGCGTTTTGGAGGCGCTGGAACGGCTTTCGTCAGACGAGCTGGGCAGTGTTCTGCTGGTGTTGCTCCCGTTTTACGCATGGAGGGAGATCTGGCAGGACAGCTATCTTGCCGTGCTGGCCCTGTTCCTGTGGGTCTGCGGCGTCTGCGCCGCCGTCATTCTGTGGCAGGGGAAGCGGGTGCTGGACACGATCATCAAGGGAAATCCCTTTACAATGTGCAACGCCGCGAATCTCCGCCGGGCGGCGGTGTCCTGTTTCATCCTCTCGGCGGCGGCCCTGGCGCGGTTGATCTGGGGGTTCTTCTACTACAAGAGCGTCGGCCCGCTGTTCACCTACAACGCCCTGTTCGTGCCGGTGTTCCTGGTGGGCGGGCTGCTGTGCATGGTCATGTCCGCCCTGTTCCGGCAGGCGGCGGAGCTGAAGGCCGAGAACGACCTGACCATCTGAGGTGGCGGCATGAAGATCATCGTGAACCTGGACGTGATGATGGCAAAACGCAAGATGTCCCTCAATGAGCTGTCCCAGCGGGTGGACATCACCCTGGCCAACCTGTCCATTTTGAAGAACAATAAGGCCAAGGCGGTGCGGTTCTCCACGCTGGCCGCCATCTGCAAGGCCCTGGACTGCCAGCCGGGGGATATCCTGGAGTTCCTGCCCGACGACGAGCCGTAAGGCGAAAAAACTTCACAGCAACGGTTTGCATGGCCGTCCCGGGTCATGGGCCGGCTTTTTTGCTGCCGATTTTCTGAAAAAGGAGCTGTCAAAATGAAACTGCTTTGGAAAACCGCGTTTTTGATCTTGCTCGCCGCGCTGGTGTGCGGTCTGTCCGCCTGCGGCTGCGACCCCGGCGGCGAAGTGGTCTTCGTACAGACGGGCGGGGAGAAGGTGGTGTCCGTGCTGGTGGAGGGCCATCTCGGCGGCGGCGGCGCCCAGAACGCCGACAACTCCCCGCTGAAAGAGGGGAACAGCCTCTCCTTCCGGAGCAGGGAGACGGGCTGGCCCATGACAGTTACTGCCTGCCGGGGAGACCACGGCGCGGAGCCCATCGCCTCGGTGGTGATCCCCGATGCCCCGGCCAAGGGGGAGCGATGGTTCGTGTATTTTCAGAGCGGCGCGCTGACCTACGGCCCGGCGTGGCCGGAGGAGGGCTGAATCATGCTGACCCTGAGAGATATCTCCCAGTATCTGGCGCTGCTCCTGCTGCTCATCGTCCCGCTGGCCGCGCTGACGGTCCTGTGGGCGCTGGCCCTCAAACACCTGCCTGCGGAGCGCCGCCGGGGGCTGCTGCCGGCGGGATGCGCGATGTTCGCCGCGGCGGCCCTGCTGTTCGGCGGGGAGTGGATATTGGAGCGCTTCGGCCTCGCCTGGCGGTTCATCCCTGTGTGGACGCTGGCGCTGCTCCTGTGGTGCCTGGGCTGGGCGGCGGGCATCATCACCGCCCGGTACACCGCCCGCTGGGTGAGGGAGAGGCGCTCCTCCTGGGGCGACCCGGCGCTGGGGCTGACCCTGTTCTGCCTGCTGGCCGCCATGTTCATGGGCACCATCCTCGGGGGATTCTGGGTGCTGCACAAAGCCCCTTCCATGGAGCAGGTGGGGGAATACGAGGGCCGGACGGTGGTGCAGGCGGGGATACCCTGGGACGGGGGCTACTACCTCTACGAGTATCATGGCCCTCTGATCCGGGGAGAGGGACCCTTTGAGTGGAGCGAGTCCCCCTATATGGAAAATCTGAAGCCCGTGGAGCGGGCGCTGGGGCTGGACCTGTCCGCCGGGGAGGCCCGGACCTATCTCGACACCCACGACGGATTTTTGGGGGACGGCGTCCTCTACGCGGCGGCGGCCTTCCCCGGAGGCAGCCTGGAGAAGCAGCTTGTCGATTGGAAGCCGCTGCCCCTGCCGCCGGAGGCGGAGCGGCTGCGGAAGATGGCGGAGGATGGGGCGTATCCCATCCCGCCCGCCACAGACGGCCTGTACTGGGTGCGGGACGAGCAGAACAAGGCCGACCCCTCAGACGGCAGCCACATCTTTGACAGCGATCGGGGTTCCTATAACTGCGCCCTGGCGGTGTACGACCGGGAGAGCCGTACGCTGTACTATTACGAGCTGGACACATAGCAAGCGCCGGGGCGGGCCGTGGGCCGCGCCCCGGCGTTTCCGTCTCCAAACGGCGGAGGGAGACCGCGCGGGATGTCGTATTTTGCGGAATACCGTTGCAAAACCGGCGGGGGCATGGTATACTGCTTTGGATGGAGCATCGCCGGCGGGGCCGGTATTCCGCGTAAAGCGAGCGTGATAGCATGAGAGAGAGAAGACGGTGGGCGGCTTTGCTGCTGGCGGCCCTTTCCCTTTGCCTGCTGACCTCCTGCGGAGGGATGGCGGGAGGCACCCTCAAGGTGGGGGTCAAGGACGACACCACCAACTTTGGCCTGTACAGCGCCGAGTCGCAGGAGTACTCCGGGATGGAGATCGACCTGGCCCGGCGCATCGCTGAGGATCTGGGCTATGGCGGCGTGGAATTCGTGACGGTCACCGCCGCCACCCGTGAGGATATGCTGGACCGGGGCGAGGTGGATATGGTCATCGCCACCTTCTCCAAGACGGAGGAACGGCTGGCGAAGTACGATTTCTCCACCACCTACTACACCGACTATGTGGGCGTCATGGTGGAGGAGTCCTCCCTGATCGGGTCCCTGGGCGAGCTGAAGGACTGCCGCGTCGGCGTGATGTCCGGCTCCACCCACGCCCTGACGCTGGCGGAGCATATGGCGGAGCAGGGGATCATCCCCGCCTTTGACGAGGACGGCTTCACCCCCGCCGGGTTCGACGGCGGGGTCACCTTCGTGGAGTACGAGACCTACGCCGACATCTCCCGGGCGCTGGAATACGGCGAGGTGGACGCTTTCGCGGCGGACCGCTCCATCCTCAATGTGTACATGGACGACGGCAGGGTCTATCTGCCCGATGAGTTCTCTCCCCAGGAATACGGGGTGTGTACCCCCAAGGGTTCTCCGCTCTCCGCCAAAGTGGAGGACGCGGTCCTGACCGTCCTGGAGGACGGGACCATGGATGAGCTGGTCCAGAAATGGAGGAACTGACGGTGGAGACGAAAAAGAAAAGCCTGTTCTGGTCCCTCCTGGACGACAAGAAGCAGAAGTGGCACGTCCGGTTCCGGTTCATCCTGGTGGTGTCCATCGCCCTCGTGGCGGTGATCCTCGCCATACTGGTGATCGCCGCGGTGCGCCTGCGCAGCAGCGAGCGGCACATCTATGAGACCAACCACGTCCGCATCGACACGGTGCTGGCGGGCCTTGGGGACGGCGTGGTGGAGCAGGGCACCCTCAACGAGGAGTACGACAGGATCTATATCGCCAAGCTGACCAACACCCGGTATAACTACGGCGGGATCGACAGGGACATCGACAACGGCCTCCTCCGGGACATCTGCGAGTACGCCGACGTGGACTCCGCCGCGGTCATCGACAGGGACGGAAAGGTCTACGCCGCCTGGAACTGCCCCTATGACTTCGCCATGAAGCGGTTCAATATGCTCAAGGTGTGCGCGTTCGGTGCGGAGAGCGTCTCGCAGCCCTTCAGCATCGAGTATGAGGACGGGGTGAAGCGGTTTTTCGGCCAGCGCATCGGGTCCAACCGGGTGCTGGTCTTCGTGGAGGACTGGACGGACGTCAAGGCCAACATCGAGCAGATGACCTCCTGGGAGGCGGTGCTGCGGGGCATGGTCAGCGTGGACACGGTGTCCATCGCCATCTCCCTGAACGACTACACCTTCCTCTATAATCCCATCGACGACCTCACCGGCAAGTACGCCCTGCAGAACGGCGTGCCCATCGAATGTCTGCAGGAGGAGTACGAGGGGGAACTCACCTTCGGCGGCGAGACCTGGTGCGCCGTGGGCAAGCAGTGGAACGGGGCCATGATCTTCGTCATGACCAGGGCCAACACCAACCTGTCCAACGACAACCTGCTGATCTTCCTCATCGGCATCGTGCTGGTCATCGCCGTGGGGCTGGTCACCGCTTACGGGGTCATCATCAACATCGACAATGTCCGCATGGGCACGGTGCCCGACTTTATCACCCTGCTGAAGGCGAAGGACGCCGACGGCAGACGGAAGGATCTGCTGAATTTCAACCTGACGGTGGCCCGGAAGGTGCTGCCCGTGATGATCATCGGCATCCTGGCGGTGGTGCTCATCGGCGTCTATATCCAGATGCTCAACTCCCTGTCCACCATTGCCTACGAGGCCAACTGGGCCACGGAGGAGATCGGCAATAAGCTGGACCGCAACACCGGGGACGCCGAGACCCTCAACACCGAGTATAAGGCGCTGTTTTTGGACAAGTGCGTCCAGATTGCCCGGATGCTGGAGGAAAACCCCCGATATATCATGGAATTCGACCCGGAGGAGGACAACGTCCACAACCAGCCGGTGGAGCGCAATGAGGCCGGCGAGATCGTGGCCGGGCTGGACGCGTACGGCAACCAGTGCTGGTCGGTGAGCGAGCAGCAGTTCCTGATCCGGCTCTGCGGGGAGAACTCCATCGAGCGCATCGCCGTGTTCGACGAGTACGGGCGGATCATGGCCACCAACCAGGAGGACTGGTACTACACCATCACCGGCGATCCCGAGTCCCAGTCTTATCCCTTCTGGGAGATCCTGGCCGAGCACCGGGAGACGGCGGCCCAGGATTTCGCCGAGGACGACGAGGGCGGCTTCTCTCAGTACATCGGCTCCGCCTTCTACTATTACACCGTGCAGGACGGGGACGGCTCCACCGGCTATGTGACCAGGGCGGACTATGAGGCGCAGCTGGCGGGGACCTGGAGCGGCGGCCCCATCCTGAAGCACAGGGGCCTGGTGCAGATCAACATCTCCCCGGAGCGGCTGCGCTCCGTGCTGGAGACCGCCACCCTCACCTATGTGGCCAACCATACCACCGTCCACGGCACCGGCAGCATCCTCATCTGCGACACCAGCCCCGAGCATATCTGCATCTATTCGCCCGACCCCAACGATATCGGCCGCTCCGCCCTGAGCATCGGCTACTCCGCCGAGGCCTTCAACGAGCTGGGCGAGATGTTCAACGGCATCGTCACCGTGGGCGGTACGGAGTACCTGCTCACCACCAAGCTGGTGGACGGGAACTTCATCGGCGCCGCCGTGCCCACCTCCACCGTGTTCTCCACCGGAGGCTCCTTCCTGCCGGTGGTGGTGGCGGTCTCCGCCATCGCGCTGCTGGCGGTGTTCCTCTATATGTGCCTGTTCGGCGCCGGCGAGGAGCAGATGTACCGGGACAACGAGGGGGCCGACCACAGCCGCATCCGCAACGAGCAAGAGCCCTTCCTGCTGACCATGCCCTCCGGCAAGACCCGCCGGGTGCGCTCCGCCGCCGCCCGCTGGGACGCGGAGGAGGTGGCCTGGGCGGATATGACGCCGGAGCAGAAGTTCGGCGCGGTGGCCAAAACGGTGCTGAGCGCCTTCGCCATCTTCGTGTTTCTGTGCATCGTGGCCTCCCTGCTGGGACTCATCAAGATCGAGGCGGTCAACTACGTGTACGACGGCGTGTGGTCCAGAGGACTCAATATCTTCGCCCTGACCCGCTGCATCATCACCCTGCTGCTGGTGCTGGTGGGGGCCAGACTGGTGGAGCTGGTCATCGAGAGCGCCACCACCAACATCGGGAGCCGGGCGGAGACCCTGGGTCATCTGCTGTCCTCCGTGGTGCGCTACGGCTCGGCCCTGGTCTCCATCTTCTATGCCCTGTATCTGTTCGGCCTGGACACCAACAGCCTGCTGGCCTCCGCCGGCATCCTGTCCCTGATCGTCGGCCTTGGCGCCCAGAGCATGATCCAGGATATCCTGGCCGGCCTGTTCATCGTGTTCGAGGGCGAGTTCCGGGTGGGCGACATCGTCACCGTGGGCGACTTCCGGGGCAACGTGCTGGAGATCGGCCTGCGCACCACCAAGATCGAGGACCCCACGAAGAACATCAAGGTGTTCAACAACTCCAACCTGTCCGGCATCATCAACATGACAAAGGAAGCGTCCTACGCCGCCGTGGATGTGAGCATCGAGTACGGCGAGTCCCTGGAGCGGGTGGAGGCGGTGCTGGCCGCCGAGCTGCCCGAGGTGAAGAAGCGCCTGCCCGCCATCCTGGACGGCCCCTTTTACAAGGGCGTGTCCGCCCTGGGCCAGAACAGCGTGGACCTGAAGATCACCGCCCTGTGCAAAGAGGGCGACCGCATCCAGCTTTGCCGCGACCTGTACCGGGCGGTCTATCTGATCTTCAACAAGCATAACATCAACGTGCCCTTCCCGCAGATCACCGTCAGCTACCTCAAGGAGGATGAAAAGCCTGAACCGGAGGAGGCGAAGCCCAATGAAGTGGACCGGACGCTGGATAAGCTCTCCGAGGACGAGGAGGACGACGAGGAGGCCCCGGAGGACAGGGGCTGAGCGGCTGGCCGCCGCCGCTGTCCTGAGCCTGCTGCTGGTCTGTCCCGCCTTCGCTGCGGAGGCCGATCGACCCCCGGAGGAGGCGGAGCAGCCTGCCTCCTACGCCCCGGCGGAGGAGAGGAGCGGCGGCCTCGCCGCCGCCGGCGGGACGGCGGTGCTGGTGGGCGCGGGGGCCTATACCTTCGTCCGCAGGAAGTGGAACGAGGAGAAGGAAAAGCCCAGGGAATTCGTCCACTACGAGAACCACACCCGGGAGGGCACCCTGACCCCGGAGGAGCGGCGGGATCTGATCGACTGATCGGACGGAGCAAAATGGTTTTTGATATCATGAGACGGAATACGGTAACTTTTGAGATAAAGTTATTGAGAATTTTCGACATAATTATTAAAAAACGAGACATAAAGTAAGGTTTATATCTTGCTTTTTGACCGCGCAAGAGGTATAATGCTCTCTGTGTAAAAGGCCGGTCCGGTCTTACTTTATACAAAGAGAGGAATACTCTATTATGGCGAATACTGCGATCGTCACCGACAGCAACAGCGGTATCTCCGTGGCCGAGGGGAAGGACCTGGGCGTCGCGGTGGTGCCCATGCCGGTACACATCAACGGGAAGATCTATTTCGAGGGCGACGGCCTGACTGAGGAGTTCTTCTACGAACAGCAGCGGTCCGGGGCGGATATCTTTACCTCTCAGCCCGCCCCCGGCGATATCACCGCCCTGTGGGACCGGGTGCTGGAGGACCACGACGAGTTGGTCTATATCCCCATGACGGCTGGACTCAGCAACTCCTACGCCACCGCCTGTATCCTGGCCCAGGACTATGACGGCAGGGTGGAGGTGGCCGACAACAGGCGCATCTCGGTGACCCAGCGGCACTCGGTGATGGACGCGCTGAAGATGGCGCGGTCCGGCATGGACGCCGCCGCCATCCGCAGGACGCTGGAGGAGCAGGCCTATGACGCCTGCATCTATATCACTGTGGACAACCTGAAATACCTCCGCAAGGGGGGGCGCGTGTCCGGGGTGGAGGCCATCGCGGGGACGATGCTGAACATCAAGCCGGTGCTGGAGATCTACGGCGAGAAGCTCAACGCCGTGGGCAAGGTCCGGGGCATGAAGGCCGCCCGGGAGGATATGCTCCGCCGGCTCCGGGCCGACGTGGAGGGCAGGCTGAAGCCGCTGAAGGACGCGGGGAGGCTGGCCGTCAAGATCGCGTGCAGCCAGGTATCCAAAGAGCTGCTGGAGGACTGGCGCGCCCAGGTCCAGGCCGCCTTCCCGGACTTCCCGCCGGTGACCGGCGAGCCGCTGACCCTGTCCATCTCCACCCACACCGGGCCGGGGGCGCTGGGCTGCGGCGCGGTGCGCGTGTGAGGGGGCCGCTCCGTTTCTTTCCGAGCATCTATTTCCAAGGGGTTTTTTCATGAAAGAGCAGTATCAACGCTATATCGACCAGGCGGCGGAGGTGCAGCGGCTGGCCCGGCCTCAGCTGTCGCCCGGTCTCTCCCGGGAGGAGCTGGTGGCGGCCATCCGGGACAACGCCCAGCAGATCTTCCGCATCCGCAAGGACAACGACAGGCTGCTGGACCAGCTGATCTTCTCCCGCAGGCCGGAGGACCTGACCCCCGAAGACGTGGCGGACCTGGAGGAGTTCGCAGACGGCCTGTCCCGGTTCAACCAGAAGCTGGACAACGGCGCCGCCCACTATGTCCACCGGCTGCTGTATGACTATGCCAGGCTCCACGAGGACAGAGCCCTGTGTATCCGGGAGCTGTACTATCTGGGCCTGACATTACATTACATGAACCAGCAGAATACCGATGCGGGGGTCAATCTGTTCGGCGCCCAGGTCAGCGGCTATTTCACCCAGGGCGCCGCCTATCTGGATCAGTATGAGGAGCTGGACCGGGAGTCCAGAGGCTTTGTGATCCGGTGCCTGGCCAACCGCCGGCTGGGAATGGAGGCCATCCAGGGGCCCAACAGCGGACAGAGCGGCGGCTTCGAGTTCATTGACGGCTATCCCGTCTACTCAGAGCTGTTCTACGCGGTCATGGCGGTGATCACCTCGCCCAAATACCGGGAGATGGATCCGGACCTGCCCTGGGAGTCCTTTGAGTACGCCATGCACTCTGCCCGCACCAGCTATCTGAGCGCCCTGCGCAGCCATTACGACCCGGACATCGCCAGGGACGTGCTGGAGTCGGCGGAGTTTGTCTATCGCTGTCAGGAGCGGCTGGACCGGCTCTACGCCAAAACCATTACAGCCGCCCGGGTGCGGTACTGTTATCACGCCGCCCGCTATCACGCGGGGCTGATCTCCATTGTCCAGCTGTTAGAGGAGCTGCTTGCCATCCAGGCGTCAGGCAATCCCGATGATTTCTCCGACCTGGGCGTCTTTACCAATCTGATGATGCCGGCCTATATCATGGTCTACGCGGAGGATCTGCGGGGGGAGGAACGGGCCAGGTTCGAGCCCCGCGTCCGGCGGGCGCTGGACGGGCAGATGGACTATCTGCGCGCCATGCCCGCCGGGGAGCACACCTCCCTGGCGGCGAACTATATCCGCGATATGGCCCTGTCCCGGCTGCAGAATGACAGCGACAAGGGCGTGCTGAGCGGTATGCTGGGCTATATCATGGCCGCCCATCAGCCCACCTATGTCCACAGCCGGGTGGTGGCCTACCTGACCCGGCTTTTGTGCGGGCAGACCGTAGATCTGGCTCCGGAGCTTCTGGTGGGGGTGCTGGGGACGGAGAGCCCCGAGGAGGTCCGGGCACGCCGGGAGGAGGTCTGCGCGCTGGCCGAGCGCTGCGGCCTTTACCACGACATCGGCAAGAACATGGTGCTTGACGACGTGGTCATATACGGCCGCCGCCTGTTGGACGAGGAGTTCGCCTGCATCAAGGAGCACACCTGGATGGGCTACTACCTGCTGTCCTCCTTTGAGGAGCTGGGGGACATGGCCCAGGCCGCCCTCCATCACCACCGCTTTTACAACGACAAGGGGGGATATCTGCTCCAGTACCCGCCCTGTTCCGGCGCGATCCGCGCCATCGTGGACATGGTGACGGTGGCCGATTCCATAGACGCCGCCACCGACAACGTGGGCCGGAGCTACGCCCAGACCAAGACCTTTGCCCAATTGGTGGAGGAGCTGCGCGCGGGCAGCGGCACGCGGTATGCCCCGGCGGTGGTGTCCCTGCTGGACGACGAGGGATTCTACGCCTCCATGGAGCGGGGGCTGGCCTCGACGCGGGAGCGGATCTATTACGAGGTCTATCTCGGCGATGCGGCGCGCGAGCCGGTGTGAGCGATGAAAAGACCGCCGTCCACCATTTGGACGGCGGATTTTTCTGCCCTTTGGGGGTTGCTTTTTCGGGACGGTTCCGTTAGAATAGGGGACCGGCTCCGGAATCTGATATATACGAGGTTTTTCCCATGGTTTTGAGAAAATTCATCGGCGACCGGGACTTTTACCGGCGGCTGTTCGCCGTGATGGCTCCGGTGCTGATCCAAAACGTCATCACCAACTTTGTCAGTCTGCTGGACAACGTGATGGTGGGCCAGGTGGGCACCGAACCCATGTCGGGCGTGGCCATCGTCAACCAGCTGCTGTTCATTTTCAACCTGTGTATCTTTGGGGGCCTGGCCGGACCGGGCATTTTCACCGCCCAGTTCTACGGCAAGGGGGACGACAAAGGCATCCGGGACACCCTGCGGATCAAGCTGTACATCGCCCTGGCCTCGGTGGCCGTGTTTTTGGCCCTGTTCCTCACCTGCGGGGAGGGGCTGATCTCCCTGTTCCTCCACCAGGGGGAGGAGGACCTGGATCTGGCCGCCACGCTGGCCTTCGGCATGGACTACCTCCATGTGATGCTGTGGCAGATGGTCCCCTTCGCCGTGACCCAGATGTATTCGGGCACCCTGCGCAGCACGGGGGAGACGGTGGTGCCCATGGCGGCCGGTGTGACGGCGGTGTTCGTCAACGTGTGCTTCAACTACATCCTGATCTTCGGCAAGCTGGGCTTCCCCGCCCTGGGAGTGGTGGGGGCGGCCGCCGCCACCGTCATCGCCCGGTGTGTGGAGTGCCTGATCGTGGTGCTGTGGACCCATCTCCACCGGGGGAGATGCCCCTATATCACAGGGGCCTGGAAGTCCCTGCGGGTGCCGGGCGGGCTGCTGCGGCAGGTGATGGTCCTGGGGGCGCCGCTTCTGGCCAACGAGGTGCTGTGGGCCGGCGGCATGGCGGTGCTCAACCAGTGTTACTCCATGCGGGGGCTGGAGGTGGTGTCCGCCTTCAACATCTCCAC
>CANQKJ010000037.1 GCA_947624465.1 uncultured Oscillospiraceae bacterium | reverse complement strand
TCCGGGTGTAGCGCAGTTGGTAGCGCGCTTGGTTCGGGACCAAGAGGCCGTGGGTTCAAATCCCGCCACTCGGACCATCTAATGATAATCCGAACTACATTATCCAAGTGGGTAATGTGTTCGGATTTATCATTTCTATCGAGAATATTCTTTGACGAGCAGGGGCGGGGATCATATTCCCGCCCTTGCTTATTCCCAATTAGTGTGCTATAGTTATAAATTAGCAATTCGAGAAATGGGATGATAGCGGAATGAAAAAAAGATATTATTGCAAGCAAAATGCATGGTTGTACATTGTAATTGGGCTCGCTATGCTAATTCCGTTGATTCTTAGTTCTTTTAATCATTCAGATTATCTATCAGTCGAGTATTTTACAATTTATATTTCGATTGTGTTTTTTGTTATGGGGGCTTTTGTGTTTGCATTTTCTTCAGCGCACATTTCCTTAAGCCCAGATTATATAGTATTTTATATTATTGGAATTCCATTCAAAAATATATCAATTCACTCATTGAACAAAATTGAAGGCGCAACCAAGTTGAAGTTTCATCTGTTTGCATTAGCAAAAGAACAAGTCACTATTTCTTATGACAATAATCACTCCGTAAATTTATCATTATACAAAAATGACGAATTTATGTATCAGGTCAATCAACTTAAAGCCTCAAAATGTCTAAATCAACAAAGCGAATCGTCAGCCAAGTTAATGAGAATCGTCCGTTTTGTAATTGTCTTACTTTATATGACAGTTAATGTACTTGTGCCATCAGGCATTATTGGGGCATGGTCTTATTCGCTGTACTTCCTTGTAATGATGTCTGGGGCAAATATCATTTGTCTTGCATTTTATCTGAACACAATACAACACTGGAGCTAATCATTCTTTATTGGCTCCAGTGTTAGAAGAAAGGTGTTCATATATGAATTTTTTATACAGAATAAATCGCTTTTATTCTAAATACCTGTTCTTAATTGTGCCAATAGGGACAGTAATGATTTCGGTTTCAGAGTTGTGTTTTGGCGATAACCCACAATATCGCAGTTTTGCTTACGCTTTTATTGCTGCCTTGTCACTGCTGTTTCTTTATCTTTATATTGCATCAAACAAAGAAAATGTAGGATTCTGTTTGATTCAGTTGACGTATCTCTTCATTGTGCTGGCTTTGTCGGTTGGTACATTGTTACATGTTAGTAATGCTGTTTGGATGATTCTGTCTGCTATCCTAGTAGTTCTTGTGTTTTTTGTCCTGCTTTTGTTGATTGTAAGTAAAAGGAAATGAAATTGCATTCGTTTCGTCTGCGCTTCATTCACTACGATTAAAGCCGAATGTGAAATTCCCGTTTGTTGAGAAGTTGCAAAACCCTTTAGGAACTAAAGGGCGCAGTTCATATACATAGGTTTGGCGACCATGTATCGTGCGCTCTGCGAGGCTTCCTATCTGACAGCAGAAAGCCGCCATCCGCGAACGGTTTTGACAAACTGTTCGCCGCCAGCAAGTTTGGAAACTAAAAACTTGAATTTGAGGAGGAACTATCATGGAAAGCAGGAAATGCCCCAAATGCGGAAGTGAAGATATTATGAACGGAAGTTTAACAGCTCCGTATGGATTTACCTTTATCCCTGATACTGAAAATGGATTATTAAAAAAGAGTTCTTTCATTATTTGCTCCGCTTGTAAGGATTGTGGGGCTGTATTTGATTTCACCTTGACAGATAAGCCCAAAAAACTCACAAACAGATAAATTCCCGCTTGTCGGGGAGATAAATAGGGCGGGAGCATCGTTTAGATGTTCCCGCCCTGCGGTTTATTGTGTATTTTCTTGTGCTTGCTTTTGGGCTTTCCACTCGGCAAACTCCCTCTGCCCCTCCTCGCTCTCAAAAAAGGCTTGAATCTCCGGGAGCAGGACACGGGCCAGGGCCTCCACTTCGTGGAGGGGAATCCCGGTGCCGTAGTCGTTGACCTTCTTTTTCCTGGACATGGGGACCGCCTCCGTCTTAAAGCTGTCCCTCGTCGAACAGATAACCCTGGAAGATGGTCCCGTCGTGGAGAATGAAGCGGCCCCTGGCGTCCTTGGGAATCTGCTCGGCGGCGCTGGTGTTGTCCAAGATGATTTGGGACAGTACGCTGTCCGCCCTGCCGCACGCCCGGAAATCCATATTGTTGCGGATTTGGCCGGGGATGATGGTGGCGTCCGGGCGCTGGGTGGCAAGAATCAGATGGATACCAAAGGCCCGCCCTTGTCGGGCGATGGTAGCCAGCCTGTTCTCGATCTGGCCCAGCAGCTCCTTGTCCTCCTTGCTCCGGCCCGTCCGGTCCAGCACCTCCGCCACCTCGTCACAGGCGAACACCAGCCGGGGCAAGTTCTCTCCCGTGGCCCGGTTGTATGCGTCCAGGTCAGGGCACCCGGTTTCCGCCAGCCGGCTTTTGCGGTATTCCAGCACCGCCACAAGCTGATTGAGTGTATAGAGCAAATCCGCCTCGGTGAAGCACATACGGCATTTTTTATGCCAGACCTTGGGGAAGTCCACACCGCCCTTGAAGTCGGCAATATAGATCTCCGCCCCCTTGCGGAGCGCCTGCATGAGCAGCAGCTTTAACAGGACGCTCTTGCCGCTCCCGGTGGAGCCGCCCAAGAGGATGTGGGGAATGTGGGCCAGATTGACGGTCACAGGCCCCAGGAGGCTTTCCCCCAGGACCAGCACAAAGTTATCCGCAGACAGAAATTTGTCATTCCAGCGGAGCAGGGCCGGGAAGTCGCTTTCAGCGGGGACAGCATAGACACGGATGATTTTCCGTCCCGCGCCCCAGACCATTTTTGCGATGATAATATTTAAGGCGGTCTCTATCCTGGCCTGCTTGTCCTCCCACTCTTGGAGGGGTATCCCGCAGGGGTCAAACTCCCAGACCGTCAGCCGGGGATTGTTTTTATCCTGCTTTTTGGATACCAGGATGGGGGCTTCCCCCGCATGATTGATGAGACCGATCTTCTGTAAATCCTCCCTGGCCCTTTTGCTGCCCCACGGCGTTCCCATGATTATCAGGATAGCGATAAAGCCCACCACGGTACACACAGCCAACAGGATTTGTACCAAGGCGTCAAAGAGTTTCGCCAAAGGGCCGAAAGCGTCAGTAACAAAGACAGCGCCCCGAAAAACCCAGAGCAGCGCCATAGCGGCCAGAAAGACAGCCAGGAGCAAGCGCATGATGGGGACGGTTTTGACCGAATCCACCCCGGCGCATAAGCGCCGGAGCAGATGACGGTTTTCCGTCCTACGGTTGATGTCGTCACGGTTTGTTGTCGTCATTGATAGCATGACCTCCTTTGTGGACGAGAGTAGTGCCGTCAGGCAGATACTCAATAATGTTATGGATACGACGGAGGAACGCCCGCCAAGTTTCCAGCTTATCCCTCTGAATGTCCCGGTACTGCTGCTCCAAGGGGATGTTGCTGGTGAGATAGACCTTGGTATAACAAGCCACCCGGTCATTATAGCGGGCGGGGAGATTGATGGGATAAATGTCCAGATAGTTGAGCATGGCGCTGATGGGGATTTGTGAATGGAACTCCTCAAACACAAGCACCGCCTGACAGCGGTAGGCGTCGAAGCGGACGCCGTTCTTGCCGCCGTAGTCGGTGATACGGCAAATCTCCCTGGGGTCGTTCTGCTCAAAGATGCCCCAGGTCTTACCCGTCCCGCTGGCCCCATAGAGATAAGATACCTCCAGGTCCCGCTTCTCCACGCTGTACTTCTCGGAGAGAATGACTTGGCGGAGCGCCTCAATCTCCTTGATACGAAAGGCCAGGTTGGGGTGTTCTTCAATGATCTCCATCGTGGACGCTCCCTCCCGCAGCTCCCGCATGAGTTTGAACATCTCCGGGGCCTGCTCCTCTTTTTCGGCGGGGAGGTCTCCCCATTCCTCAAAGGTGCCGGGGACTGAGGTTTCGGCCTTGTCCGTATCAGCCCACTTACCCTCCTTGCGGATATAGTCCCGGTTATCGTGGGCGCTCCCGTATGCTTTCTCAATGTGAGCGACGGGGAACCGTCCTTTGATGGTACTGAAACGGATAGGCGACGGGGCATAAAGAAAAATGTGCGTGTGATATGTCCCCGTCGTGGCAATCTCGTCGGCCATGCAGAAATAGCCGGGAGAGAATCGGTGTAGTATATCGGTTATAGCGCCATGGTCAAGACCAGCCTCCAATGGGTTGTTGATGACCAGCGCCCATTTGCGGGATTGACTGTTGTTGCCCATGTTGGCCTCCTATGTGTGTGCTACATGCTACATGGTTGCCATAAGGGTAATACTAATCCTTATGGCAAAGGGGCGGCGCTGGCGCTGCCGCCGGGGGCCATTCCCTTGAGGGGACTGTCCTAATCCCGGCTGGCCTCTCCAGCGCCGCCCAAGGCGTTAAGACTTCAGGTTTGCCAGATGGATTCCTTGGGCCTTTGCGCCAACATGATATTCACCACGAGACCAATAGATAAACACCTCCAGGCCGTCGAGGCGAACCTCCACATAGCCGTTGGGTGCGTCCATCTGCTGCTGCCCGTCGATACGAACATCGACTTTATCCAGGCCCTTTTCGGGCAGGGCAACAGTATAGCGATAGCCGAGGATAGTATCCGTGCGACGGTTATCCTTGTACTCATACGCCGGGGACACCGCCACCAGCCACAGCTTATCCCCCAGGCTCTTGTCAGAGATAATCAAATCGGTGATCTTCATGCTGCTTTCTCCTTTCCGGGCGGTGCGTGGCCTTTGCGCCGCCCTAATGTCACAAGCTCTTGTGTAGCTTAATCGTACCACCTCAAACGCCCCCTGAATTTCACCAGTGAAATTTGAGCAAAAAAACTAACCGCCGCCCCACTTGCTGCCTGGGACGGCGGTGTATGCTTTATTTCACATAATCATTTCCCAACAAGGGACAACCTTCTTCTGCCAGCCGACAGTTCAAGACTGTAATATTACCCACCCGCTTGTCCAATGCCTCGTCGATATAGAGCAGTTCAGGCCAGGCAAGATACCGCATTTCATTCCGTTCCCGAACTGTTTTTCTGAGGCCAAGGGCTAATTGATTGATGTCTTGCTCTGTCAGCCGTACATTACCATCTCGCAAAATCCGGCTGATCCGGGACTCTGGCAAACCGCTGCAAACTGCCAAATCCTTTTGCTTCATGCCGTTCTTTTTGAGACTGTCCTTTATCAGCTTTGCCAGGGCTGATGTGTCTTTACCTTTACCGGGGCCTTGCTTCGGCTTTCCATGAGAAGCCAAAGCAATTTCCCCTGGTTACAGTTTTATTCGGGCTTCATGCCGGAGGTGGTCTGCAAGTATTGATACTTCCAGGCGCTATGGAGAATCATAAAATTAACGTGTTCCATAGCGACCACCTCCTTCCCGTGAATACGTTTTTGGTGAATATTTCTATCCACCTCCGACGCAAAGCCCACTCATACAAATCCATTTGGCACAGCCAAAGCTGCGCCGTCCATCGTTCCCGCAGATATTGGGGCGGCAAGTGCAGCAAACTTTTCCCATCTGCATTCCGGGATTCTTGGGTGTTTCCACCCTCCGCCTAATTTCTCGCCGCAATAAAAGCGGCGCCCTTTCCGGGCGAACCATTGAGCATATCAACGGAACGCCCATATCCTCTTATAACAAAAAACTTCTGACCTTATCATAAGACGATCCTTAACACGCAGCGGCAAATACTATGATAACAGTATTTACAGAAAATGGGTGAACTTTTTGTAAATATACCTGTTATCCTGTGCCGTCTTATACTATCAAGGGTAGTAGCCCCGGCCCCGCCTCCTGTCAATGGTCAAGATAAACGGCCCAAGTGCCGCCATTGACAGGAGCCAAGGCCAGGGCTTTTCTGTTATCAAGGGTGTCAGCCGCAGGCTGGCAGACACCCCAAAACTATTTTGAAAACAGTATTTACAATTATGCTTATTTGTGATATTCTAATTTACACAGGAGGGATATGCTATGGAGCAAATAGGAAAGCGGCTGCGGGCTTTGCGTGAGGGCGTCAGGCTGACGCAGGTAAAAATGGCAGAGATTTTGGGGGTGCAGCAGTCCCGGATAAATCGCTATGAAACGGGCCAGACCACCCCGGCCCCGGAAATCTTTATCAAATACGCTGATTATTTCGATGTGTCGATGGATTATCTCTATTGCCGCACCGAGGACCCCAGGGGCAAGCTGTACGACTACCAGCCCCAGGCATTGAGGGAAAAGACGGCGCAAAACAAGGAAATGCGGGAGTTTATAGAGATGTGCTTTGACCCGCAAGCCCCGGTTAATAAGCGTCTGAAAGAGGCGCTGTATCGTATTATGGAGGAGGCGAAAGAGGAATGAAAGCTGTGATCTATGCCCGGTATTCAAGTGATAACCAGCGGGAGGAATCCATAGAGGGCCAGCTTCGGGAGTGTACCGCCTACTGTCAGAAGAACGATATAACCATACTGCGAAACTATATTGACCGGGCCATGTCTGCCAAGACCGACCACCGCCCGGACTTCCAGCGGATGATTAAAGACAGCGCCAAGGGCCTGTTTGATGTTATCATCGTGTGGAAACTGGACCGCTTCGCCCGGAACCGCTACGACAGCGCCCACTATAAGGCCCAGCTTCGGAAGTATGGTGTCAAGGTGCTGTCCGCCACCGAGAACATTTCCGAGGGGCCGGAGGGCATCATCCTGGAAAGTATGCTGGAAGGTATGGCGGAATACTACTCCGCCGAACTGTCCGAAAAGGTTATCCGGGGGCACACCGAGAACGCTTTGAAATGTATGTATAACGGCGGGACCCCGACTTTTGGCTATGTCATCGACAGAGATAAGCATTATCAAATTGACCCGCACACAGCCCCCGTGGTGCTGGAAATCTTCACACGGTACGATAAGGGCGAAACAATGAAGAATATCCGGGACTGGCTGAACGAGGCCGGGGTAACAACGGTGAGGGGTAGGAAAATCGACCTAAATTTTGTGGCTGCGACCCTGCATAATCGGAAGTATATCGGAGAATACAGTTACCGCCATATCGTCACCCCCGGCGGTATCCCTGCCATTGTCCCCCAAGACCTTTTCGACAGGGTACAGCAAAGGACGGCCAAAAACAAGAGAGCCCCTGCCCGCCACAAGGCAGAGGACGATTATCTTCTGACCACAAAACTATTTTGTGGCACCTGTGGAGCCATGATGGTGGGCGAGTGCGGCACAAGCGCCAGCAAGGGCCGGAAATACCATTATTACCGTTGCGTGAACACTAAGAGACACAAGTTCTGTAACGCCAAGCATAAAGCCGTCAAAAAGCTGCCTATCGAGAACGCCGTTGTCAATGCTGTCATGGCAAAAGTGATGGATGATAATTTTGTGGAGTATGTAGCCGACACGGTGATGGACATTCAGAGCAGGGAAAGCAGCGTCCTCCCTGCACTCCGTCAGCAGTTGCAGGAAGTGGAGCGGGGTATCACGAATGTGCTGAACGCTATCCAGGCAGGAATCATAAACGTATCCACGAAACAGCGACTGGACGAATTGGAGGAACACAAAAAAGATATTGAGTCCCAAATCATCCAAGAGGAAATGAAGCGGCCTGTGCTTTCAAGGGAAGATGTGACATTTTGGATTTGTCGCTTTCGCAAGCTGGATGTGTCCAAGCTGGAAGAACGCCGGAGGCTCATCGACAGCTTTGTAAACTCCGTCACCGTCTTTGATGATTATATCCTGATTACCTTCAACTATAAGGAAGGTGAAACCAGGGTTGATTTTTCTGAAATTGAAAGTTCGGATTTGAAATCGGTCGGGGGACCACTCAAGAAAACCGTCGATTTATGTCGGCGGTTTTTTTCATATTTAATTTTTTGCAATATTCTAATATAATTTATAACTTTTTCTAATAAAGTGGGACAAATTCTTTTTATAAAGGGGGCATGGATATGCAACAGTATCTAAAAATGGATACTATCTGCAATTCATGCGTGAAATGCGAAATTCAAATTGATTTTTGTAAGCAGATAGGATATACTGAGCTTAAATAAAAAAGGAGAAACAAAATGAAGGATTTCTTTATAAGCTATACCGGCTCAGATGTTGGATTTGCAACTTGGGTTGCAGAGTTATTAGAGCAGAATCAATTTAGTGTTACCATACAGGCGTGGGATTTTAAACCTGGCGACAATTTCGTTTCAAAAATTAATGAAGCATTGATAGAATGTAAGCAGCTAATCGTTATTTTATCCGAGAATTATCTGAAATCAGAGTGGTGCGAAGCGGAGTGGACATCTAAATTAACCGAACAGATAAAACTGAAAGAAACTCGCATCATCCCTATCCGCGTTGAGTCCATAAATCTGAAAGGTTTGCTTTCTCCGATTGTCTATATCGATATTGTGGACAAGCCAGAAGATGAAGCAAAACAACTAATACTAAATGGAATAAGTGGTAGCAATATACGCAGGTCAGAAGGTTACCCATCTTATTACAGCCTTGAACACAACGAGATTGACATTGACTATTATGTCAATGATACCACCATAACATATGTAAAAACTTGCAAGTCAAGGGTCCTGAGACCCGGAAAGGATAGGATTCATAATCGAATCACTTGGTTTAGAGATGAAGAAATCCACCTTGTTTCATTAACAGAGGGAGTTCGGATCGAGTATTTGGATCTACGCGATACAAACTTTAACTACAATATCGTGTTTGATCACATTTTAGAACAGAATGAAGAAATTGAGTTTTGCGTTAAGGCTATCCTAAGCAATAAAAATCGTCGCTTTGAAAACTTCTTTTCAACGGAGGTGATTACTCCTATCAAGCTCTTATCCATGCATTTAAATATTTCGGATCCGTCTGTGCATGAGATCTATACACAAAAACTGTCGAGCAGTCCTATGAACATTAGGACCGAGCCTCCCCAAAAGCATATTTTTCAATCTCCTTATCACTGGCATATTCAAAACCCTGAGTTAAACTTTGAATATAAGATCTACTGGTAAAATATATATCATTTTTCATCTGCTAAAGTTATTTCTAATTACACGCTACTCAAATAAAAACCTCTTGCCGACAACTTGCAAACCGTTGATATTCCTGGGCCTCTTTCAAATCCTATAATTACACTCCGACCATCTAATGATAATCCGAACTACATTATCCAAGTGGGTAATGTGTTCGGATTTATCATTTCTATTGAGAATATTCTTTGACGAGCAAGGGCGGGAAGCATATTCCCACCCTTGCTTATTCCCAATTAGTGTGCTATAGTTACAAATTAGCAATTCGACAAATCGTTTTTGTGATTTGTGGCGAATGCGACAAATGGCATCTTGAATGGAGGTATCAAATGATGAGAAAACGTCTTCTATCTATTGTTGTGGTGTTACTTCTCCTTTTTTCAATCTCTGCCTGTGGAGAAGGTGCTTCGAAAAAAGAAATAGAATTAGATTTGGATACGATTGCAGAAACCCTATGTGCCAGTGGGTATTTTTCTGACGTTATGGAAAGAGTAGATTCTATCTCTGTATCTGACCTATTGCTTTTGAACGAGGATAGAGTTGAGGCTTCGCCAGAGGACTTGGTCGATTCGAGGTATTACGGTGTGACTGCCGGCGTTACTGCCAATCAGTTTATATTGCTTGAAGGAACTGATACAGAAGCAGCGGAACGTTTGGAAAAGGCGCTAAGTACCTATGTCGAGGATCAGAAGTTAGGTTTTGAGTCATATTTTCCAGAGCAGGCGGCGCGATTTGATAACCCCATCATTGAGCGCCAAGGCAAGTATCTTCTGCTTGCCATTGGAGATGATCGTGAGCCTTTGGCAGACCTATGCAGTCGCCTTATGAATGGAGAGACAGAATAGAGTAATGGAATGATAACCTCTTGTTCGTAGGGGAGATTAAGCAAAGGCGGGAGCGCAAAGCCCCCGCCTTTACTATATTGATTTTAATGTTCAGCCTCCCGTTGGGCTTTCCACTTGGCACCCCCCTCTACCCCAACCGCAGTCAAGCATCCGAGTGGGGAGCCGGAATTCAAAAATATGGGGGGATTGCGAGACCCATTTTTCCGAAAAGCCCTTTTCAAACGCCCCGTTTCGTGATATAGTCGGTGTCGAAAATCCCATTCCCTGAAAAGGAGGCTCTCCTATGAGCAAAAATATCACCCCGGAGCTGCTGAGCGGGTACAGCGAGGCGTTCCGCGCGGACCGCGCCAACCTGGCCGCCCGGGACGCGGTCATGACCAACGGCCTGAACAAGAGCTGCGTCAACCAGGAGGCCCGGCGCCGGCAGACCCATACCTTCTCTCTCACTCTGAAGCAGGGCGCCGTCACCAACCAGAAGCAGAGCGGCCGGTGCTGGCTGTTCGCCGCCATGAACGTGATGCGCGCCCGCGTCATCAAAAAGTGGAATCTGGCCGATTTTGAACTCTCCCAGAACTATCTGCTGTTCTGGGACAAGCTGGAGAAATCCAATTACTTCCTGGAGAATATCCTGGACACCCTGGACGAACCCACCGGCAGCCGCCTGCTGAGCTTCCTACTGCTGAGTCCCGTCGGGGACGGCGGCCAGTGGGACATGATGACCAACCTGGTGTCCAAGTACGGCGTGGTGCCCAAGTACGCCATGCCCGAGTCGGCGGTGTCCTCCTCCACCCGGGAGATGTGCCGGGTGATCACCGAGCTGCTGCGGGGAGACGCCGCCATCCTTCGGAAGATGGCCGCCGAGGGTGCTGACCGGGCCGCCCTCACCGCGGAAAAAGAGAAGATGCTGGGCGACATCTACCGCGTCCTGGTCATCTGCCTGGGCGAACCCCCAAAGACCGTGGACTTTGAGGTCCGGGACAAGGACGACAACTTCATCCGGGACTGCGGTCTGACCCCCAAACAGTTCTACGAGAAGTACGTGGACATGGACCTGGGCGACTACATCAGCCTCATCAACGCCCCCACCGCCGACAAGCCCTTCTATCGCCGCTACACGGTGAAGATGCTGGGCAATGTGAAGGAGGGCGCTCCGGTGTGCTACCTCAACCTCCCCATCGAGGAGCTGAAGGCGGCGGCCATCGCCCAGATGCGGGACGGAGAGCCGGTCTGGTTCGGCTGCGACGTGGGTTCCTACTCCGACCGGGAGGGCGGTCTCCTGGACCCCGACGGCTACGACTTTGAGAACACTCTGGGGGTCCGGCTGGGGATGACCAAGGCGGAGCGGCTGGACTACGGCCAGAGCCAGATGACCCACGCCATGGTCTTCCAGGGGGTGAACCTGGACGACGGCGGCAGGCCCACCCGCTGGCGGGTGGAGAACAGCTGGGGCGAGGATCCCGGCAAAAAGGGTTACTATGTCATGAGCGACGCCTGGTTCGACGAGTATATGTACCAGGTGGTAGTCAACAAGAAGTACCTGAGCGACGCCCAGCGCGCCATTCTTGACACCGCCGTGATCGAGCTGAACCCCTGGGATCCCATGGGCTCGCTGGCCTGACGCAAACGCATCAAAAAAGCTCCCCCTCGGGGGACACTCCATAAGGAAGTGTCCCCCGAGGCGGCTCCTGTAAGTGAAAATTATCTGATTAGAGGCGGTGTAGCTATATGGGCTACGCCGTCTTTTTTCTACGCTTCTGCATGGCTTTGTAGTGGGTCAGAAATTGCTGCTCCAATTTCTCGGCGTCGGGTACGGTCCACAGGCCGATGGTGTTGTAGTAGATGTCCACAGTCTGATGGCGCTTGCCGTCTATTCTTTCCGGGCTGTGTACCACGATTTTTTCGATGAACTCATGGACGATTTCAGGCGTCAGTTCCGTCAGCCGGGTCACCTGTCTGGCCCGCTCAATAAACCGCTGAAGGTCAGCGGCCTTATCCGTAGTAGTCTCCAGGGTGGCATCCATCTCTGGAATCATTGCCTTCAACTGCTTCTGCTCGGTTTCCAGCGATACCGTCAATGTGGCAAAGCGTTCCTC
>CANQKJ010000036.1 GCA_947624465.1 uncultured Oscillospiraceae bacterium | reverse complement strand
TCGTATCGGTGGGACATGAGTCCCCGGCGCATGGCCTGATAGCCCTCCCGCTGCTCGAAGGTGTAGCCCGAGCGGTCCCGGTCCTCATAGAAGGTGAGGGTGGAGTCGGGGAACCGGCGCCGCACAAAGTCCTCTATGATGGCCTTCTGGTTCTCAATGGACACATTGTCCCGGTCCAGCTCCTCGTCCACCGAGATGCGGCAGTAGCCGGCGATGTCAAAGCGCTCGATCAAGGTTTTCCGCCCCTTTCTCTCCGGAGATATTTCGCCGCTCTCCTTGTTACATTCAATAAATCTGATATTGTGAATACTAAATTCAGATAGCATTGTATCATAGCGGACGCGGAAAAGCAATACGAAATTTCAAAATGACAAGCGGCGGCATTGCTGGGACCGTCCGCCGCGGACAGCGGTTTTGGGGCTTGACATCTGATAGAAAACCCCATCATATATATATATACTTACATATAAGGAGGAGACGGCATATGGCTGGCGCGATCTGCCCGAAATGCGGAGAAATGACTCTTTGGCAAAAACCGTTTGGCAAGGAGTGTTCCAGGTGCGGCTACAGGGTGTACCGCAGTATCAACAGCGGCAAGGGCGGAAAAGGAAGCAGATGCCCGCTGTGCGGGAAGTACACTTTTTTTGACGGACGGTGCAGTTCCTGCGGCGCCCACGAATGACTTGAGAACGACTGCCAAGAATTTGCCCAGCAGGTTTTGCGGTTTGCGAATTCGAGGGTTCAAGATGACTTAGAACAATTTGGAAAGCAAAAAGCATCAAACGAATGGTAAAAAAATCTCTGGATCAATTTTGATCCAGAGATTTTGAAAATTTGCTGAAAATCCTCACCCCTTGGAAAAAGCGAGTGGACGATGCCCTGTTTCCAGCGGCACGGTTTCTTCTTCATCCGGCATATTCCCGGCGGGCAGGATCCATCGGCGCGCGCCGCGCAGGGATCAAAGGGGCGGCTTAATGGATTTGTTGGGTGACAAGGTAGTTCCGCCGATATGGAATGTGCGGTGCCTGATCAGCGGGACATGAGACACATCAATGACCTTCCGCCACCATTCCCAGGCAAGGCCCGTACATTCCTGAGCCTCAACATGGATGTCGAAACAGCTGCCCTCCAGGTTGATATCCGTGGAGAAGGGACTGGTCCGATCCTGTCCGTTTCCTTCCCATGCGCCGCTCTTCACGATCTCCGTACCCTTATTGTCGTAGTCGCGCTTTTTCCATGTGACGCGGAACTGGCCCACATAGGCGCCGTCCTGATGCAGCGTGACCGTCCCGTCTGTATACTCGGTGCAGGTCGTTTCAATGTACTCGGCGGTGTCCTTGACCACGGCGGCCGCGTCGTCCTTCATGAAGTTGCAGGTATAACTGAACAGCCGGCCAGGATTGCTCCTTCCGCAATCGGCGCTCCTGGCCAGGATATTCCTGACTTCTTTCAGATCTTTTGCCTGGATCAATTTAGAGGCATATTGCACGCCCCCGCCCAGGACGATGACGGACATGGAGGTATTTTCCAGGATACTCTTATATTCCGCGTTGGCATCGATGTTAAAGTGGTCGTCCATGGCGGCCCGCAGAGCGGCTTCCACCTTTGAACTGGTGGAGCGTGTTTCCAGCTTGACAAAGATCCGGCGGCCATAACTGACAGAGTGGACGTAAGCGGGCGGGACCTTATTGCCGATACCCTTTGCCTGAAGATCCTCCCAGGTCACGGTATCCGCGAAAAACTGCGCGGGGAACTCCGGCTTGTCACATTTCACCGTGTAGAATATCTGCTCGTACTCGCAGACCAGAACGGACTTTTTCCCCTGCTCGATGGCCTTGAAATCGATGCCCAGGTCCACGGCGGCGGACTGGTAATTCAGATGCAGGGCCGCGCTGAGCTGTTTCTCGCTGTAAGCCATGGCGTCCTTGTACTTGATGGCGGCGTTGATCTTATACTTATCACTGTATTTGTCACACCACTCGGTAAATTTCTCATCGATTTTTGTCTCCAGCGCGCTCTGCGTGGGATTATCGATGGTAAAGGCGCCGCTTTTGCCGAGACCGGGCAAATCGATATGGAAACACATGGGAGCGCGCGAAAAGGCGGGAACAGTGGGGGTATTGTCTATCAGAGCGCGGTTGGCCAGCAGGACAGCGCCGGGATACACAGTGTTTTTGATGTTCTCCAGCGCGCTCAGCTCCGCGTTCTCCGTGGTCAGACTGGCCTTTTGCCGGTGGACCACGATGTATTTCTGCTGGCCCCGGTATCCTGTGTTGGGGATAAAAGAGGTGACATCGCTCCCCTGCATACTGAGGACCTTCCGGGGGTCATATTGCAGAGCGCGGATCTTATCGTTCAATTCTTTATTCATGTGTTACGCCTTCCTGTAATACAGGTTGTCAATGAAGTCTCTGACAGGGATATGGGTGCTGAAGGCCATATCACACTCGTGATCATAAACGTAGACCGTATCCTCCTCCGGAGGAAGGAAGTAGATGTTGCCAAAGGGGTCGTCCGCAATGGGGATCGCGCCGTTCTGGGCAAAGAGCAGCGGCCCGCCGGCCCGCTGGCGCTCGTACTCCATGACCGCCTGCAGCGTTTCCGTTGTGTCGCCGCTTTGGGCAAAGGGGTAGACGCTGGAGATCAGGTATGTGCAGCCGGACGCGGTCAGGAAGGGCGTGACCGGAGTGATTTTATGCCCATCCCGGTAAAAATCGCGCAGGTCGGCGGGCAGAGAGATCTGAAGCGACTCGGACAGCCGCTCCACGTCGGCGGCCGCCAGCGGGGCGGCGATCAGCCCGTCCTGGAGACCGGCCAGCAGATCCGCCTGTTGGAAAAGGTATTCCCGGGTCTCATCATCGGCCCGGTTCTGGGCGGCGATCAGCTGCCGATCTTCGTTTGTACTGATATACTGGCCAAATCCGCCCACATGGCAGCAGGTTGCGCGGTGATATGCAGTTTCGACAAGCTGCATCTCACAGCGGTTGTCAGATCGGTATGGCACCATGTATTTGTGATGCCAGGTATAGCCCGAGGGGGTCGCCGGCAGGTGGGCCGCTTCATTGCACCTTCTGAAATCGGCTGGGCGGCTGCCGGTCATGGTAATGATGACGCTCCCTCGATAGTAAGGATCCGGGCACTCGCAAAAGTCCGGTGAGTACCGAAACCGCAACTGTTTGTGGTCGGTCATGATGCTGATAATGGGTTTAGGATAGTACCCGCCCCAGGTCAAATTGGATGGACACATAGAATGATCGCTCCTTTCAATTGTTTGATCGAACGTTCAAATGGGGCCCCATTTATATATCCTAATTACCCCGCTGTTTTACCACATAAAAATGGATGCCGCTGAAAAGCGGCATCCATTTGAGGATCAAACCTGCAGTTCTCTGCGCAGCTGCGAAAGGATCCGTTGGAGCACCCGGCTGACTTTTTGCTGGGAGCAGTCCATCCGGCGGGCAATCTCCGCCTGGCTCAGTTCCATTTCGAACCGCCAGAAAAGCAGACGGCGTTCCTCCGCGGACAGGCGGGACAGGGCGTCGGCAAGCCGGCGGCGCAGGTCTTCCCGCTCCACAAGATATTCCGGCTGTGATTCCATTGGGCTGCCTATGTAATTTGAAATATCATCCAGGGATGTTTCGAATCTCAAACTGCGGCCGCGCAGATATTCGGCGTGGCAGTCAAGGCGATACAGGAGGTCGTCCTCCGGGACATCCGCCAGCTGCCGTCTGCCCTCAAAAATGACGAGCTGCTTTCTCTTGCGCTTCAATCGTATCTCTCCTTCTTGTTGACATTTCTACTTCCGTATACAGATCTCAGGGATAGCGCGCAGCGTAGGCCTGCCAACAAAAAAGGAGTTCATTTCCAATCAGGAATTTGAGCGGCGTTTCAAGCGCGAAACAGCACAAAGCTTCAAAAACGGGCTCTGGCGCTTATGACGCCTTTGTCAGGAGCGGGGAGGCATCAAATATGGATCCGCCTGGCACAGAGATAACATTGATATCTCCAAGAGCAATCATTTCTAAATTACCGTCCGTTCCATAATAAACAGGAGTATAGGTTCGGCGCCGCCTCCCTTTTTCTGTTTCATTCTGAAACTTTTTGCGGATAAGCTGACTGTAATTATTTGGATTTTTCAACCCTGCATGGCGGACAATGAGCTCCCTGTTCTTCAATCGATAGAAGCACAGGGAGCCGGACGGTAATGTGCGGAATATTCCGCTGTTCATGGCGAATCAGACGGAGAGGCTGGTCAGGACCGTGGAGAACGCGAGTTCAGCCCGCCTTATAGGACTTTGAGACTGATAAAATACACAAAGAGCGTCATAAAATGTCATCAACGTGCATTAAGGTTTGAGGGGGGAAGAAGATGTACCTTGCACACCGCGCGGAGGACGGCCGGGAACAGACCGTTTTGGAACATGACCGGAATGTGGCTGAACTCTGCGCCGGCTTTGCCGCGCCCTTTGGGGCGGGGGAGATGGGAAGAGAAGTGGGACTGGCCCACGATATCGGGAAATGCTCCCGTACGTTCCAGCGGCGAATCCTTGGGGAAAACATCCAGACCGACCACTCCACCGCCGGCGCTCAGGAGATCGCCAAGTACCTCGGATGGCCCGCCGCCTACTGCGTGGCCGGACACCACGGCGGCCTTCCGGACGGCGGGGGCCGTGGGGATGCCGCATCCTGTCCCACCCTCAGCGGGCGGCTCAAACGGCCGGTGGAGCCATATGAGGACTTCTCCAGTGAGATCCAACTGGAGCGCGTCCGGTTTCAGCCTCCCAAACTCCTGGGCCGCGGCGGCTTTACCATGGCCTTTTGGATACGGATGCTGTTCTCCTGCCTGGTGGACGCGGATTATCTGGACACCGAGGCCTTTATGCGGGGCAGCCCGCCGCCGCGGGGCAGCCCGCCGCCGCGGGGCAGCGACGTCACAATGGAGCGGCTGCTCGCCCGCCTGGAGGCCTACACAGCCCGTTGGAAACCCCCTCAAACCGAGCTTGACCGCGCCCGCTGCGATATCCTCCGCGCCTGTCTGGAGGCGGGAGAGACCCAGGCCCCCGGCCTGTTCGCCCTGACGGTGCCCACCGGCGGCGGCAAAACGGTCTCATCCCTGGCCTTTGCCCTGCGCCACGCAAAGAAAATTGGAAAAAAGCGGATCATCTACGTCATCCCCTACACCAGCATCATCGAGCAGACGGCGGACACGTTCCGCAAAATCCTGGGAGAGGATGTGGTGCTGGAGCACCACTCCAACGTGGACTTTGGCGACGACGAGATCGGCCCGCCGGCCCCGGAAAAGGAGCGCAAAAAGCTGGCCGCCGAGAACTGGGATATGCCGGTTGTGGTGACCACAGCCGTGCAGTTCTTCGAGTCGCTGTTTGCCAACCGCCCGTCCCGGTGCCGAAAGCTCCACAACCTGGCGGACAGCGTCATCATCTTCGACGAGGCCCAGACCATCCCGCTGCCCTATCTGGCCCCCTGCATCCGGGCGATCACGGAGCTGACCGTGAATTACGGGGCGTCCTGCGTCCTGTGTACCGCCACCCAGCCCGCCCTGGGGCCTCTGTTCGCCGCCATCGCGCCGGAGCTGGCCCCCCGGGAGATCGCGCCCCCGATCCCCGCCCAGATCTTCCGGCGGGTATGCTATGAAAATGTTGGGCCGCTGTCCGACGGGGAATTGGCCCGGCGGCTGGGCGGCCACTGCCAGGTCCTGTGCGTCGTGTCCACCCGCAGACAGGCCCAGGCGGTCTATGCCTTGCTGGACAAAGAGGGTAGTTTCCACCTGTCCACGCTCATGACGCCGGAACACAGAAGGGCGGTGCTGGACACCGTTCGGACCCGGCTGAAAGAGGGGCTTCCCTGCCGGGTGGTGTCCACCAGCCTCATCGAGGCCGGGGTGGATGTGGACTTTCCCGCCGTCTACCGGGCAGAGGCGGGGCTGGACTCCATCGTCCAGGCCGCCGGCCGGTGTAACCGGGAGGGGAGGCGTTCTGCGGACGACAGCTGCGTGTACGTCTTCCGGCCCGACAGCGACTACACCGCCGCCCTGCCCCATAGCATGAAACGGCCGCTGGAGGTCATGCGCTCCGCCATTCGGGACGACCCCGCCCTGGACGCCCCCGAGACCATCGAGCGCTATTTCACGGCCCTGCGGCAGTTCACCGGGGAGGCGATCGACAGCGGGCGTATCGTTTCTCGGTTTGAGGACGGGACGCAGGACCCCGGACGGCCCTCCTTTCCATTCGCCGAGGTGGCAAAGGAATTCCGCCTCATCGACCAGAACACCCGCGCCGTGCTTATCCCCCGCACAGAGGAGGCCAAGGCGTTGGCGTCCCGTCTGCAAAACGGCGAGCGCAGCCGCGCCCTGCTGCGGAAAGCCGGACGGTATTCGGTGAATGTGTATGAGCCGCACTTCAACGCCCTCAACGCCCGGGGCGCGTTGGATATCCTGGAGGAGGACCTGGCCGTGCTGATCGAGCCATCCCTGTATAGTGAAACCACCGGGTTGGCCCTGCTGGCCGACGGCGGGGTTGGGATTTTTCTGTAAATAGCGACCTGAAAAATATGAAAGCGAGGTGGACCGACTATGAGCCAAGGAATCCAGGTGGAGGTATGGGGGGACTACGCGCTGTTCACCCGTCCGGAGCTTAAAGTGGAGCGGGTCAGCTACGATGTGATGACGCCCTCCGCCGCCCGGGGGCTGATCGAGGCGATCTACTGGCACCCAGGGCTGCGGTGGCACATCGACCGCATCCATGTGATGAACCCCATTGCCTTCACCAACATCCGCCGCAACGAGGTCAAGGACAAGATCCTGGCCTCCAGCGTGCGCTCGGTGATGACCGGAGGGGACAAGCCCCTGGCCATCTACACCGGCGAGAGCATCCAGCAGCGGGCCTCCATGGTGCTGACCGATGTGAGGTACGTCATAGACTGTCATTTTACAATGACGGACAAGGCCGCCCCGTCGGATAACGAGGGCAAGTTCATCGACATCGCCCGGCGGCGGCTGGCGAAGGGCCAGTGCTATCATCAGCCCTGCTTTGGCTGCCGTGAGTTCCCCGCCCACTTCCGGGCCTGGCCGGGAGGACCGGTGCCCGCCATCCCGGAGACCCGCTCCCTGGGACTGATGCTCTACGACATGGACTACTCCAACCCCCGGGACATCCAGCCCATGTTTTTTATGGCTGAACTGACCGACGGCGTGCTGGAAGTGGCGGGGAAGGAGGTGCTGCGATGATCTTACAGGCACTGTGCGATTACTACGACGCCCTGGCCCGGCGGGGGGACATCACGCCGCCCGGCTGGAGCGTGGCCAAGGTGTCCTTTGCGCTGGACATCGACGAACAGGGGACGCTTCATGGGGTCATTCCGCTGAAAGTCACGCCGGAGGGGGGCAAAAAAGAGGTCCCCCAGTCTATGCAGATGCCGGAACAGGTCAAGAAGACCTCGGGCGTATCCGCCAACTTCCTGTGTGAGAACAGCTCGTACTTTCTGGGGATAGACGGCAAGGGAAAGCCTGAACGCTCCCGCCAGTGTTTCAAGGCGGCAAAGGAGCTGCACCAGCGGCTCCTGGGTCCGGTGGACAGCCCCTCCGCCCGGGCGGTCTGCGCCTTCTTCGACGCCTGGCGGCCGGAGCAGGCGGCGAAGCACCCGGCCCTTTTCCCATACCTGGAGGAGATCATGAAGGGCGCCAACCTGATCTTTTCGGTGGACGGGCTGTACGTCCACGAGGACCCGGCCGTCCGCGCCGCGTGGGACGGCTGCCGCACGGCCCGATCCGCCGGCGCGCCCTCCGGCCTGTGCCTTGTGACCGGGCGGAAGGCCCCTGTCGCCCGCCTCCACCCGTCCATCAAGGGCGTCCAGGGCGCCCAGTCCTCGGGCGCTTCGCTGGTGTCCTTCAACGCGCCCGCCTTCGAGTCCTACGGCCACGAGCAGACCGACGGCACCGGCCAGGGACTCAACTCCCCCGTCTCCGAGGACGCCGCATTTCGGTACGGCGCGGTACTCAACCGGCTCATCGCCGACCGGCAGCACGTCCAGTACATCGGGGACACCGCCGTGGTCTACTGGGCGGAGGACGCGGAGCCGCTGTGTCAGGACGTATTCTCCTGCGCCATGTTCGGCGGCGCGTCCGAGGTCATCACCGACGCGGACCTGCAGAGCGCGGCGCGGGCCTTGGCCCACGGCGACCCGGTGGACGTGAACGGCGTCCCGCTCCGGCCGGACAACCGCTTCTATGTGCTGGGGCTGGCCCCCAACGCCGCGAGGCTGAGCGTGCGGTTCTTCCTGCAAAGCACCTTCGGCCAGATGCTTGCCAATGTGCAGGCCCACTATGACCGGCTGTCCATTGTCAGGCCCGCCTATGCGGCAAACGGGGCCCTGCCCCTGTGGAAGCTGCTGGGGGAGACCGTCAATCCCAGCAGCCGGGACAAAAAGGCGTCCCCGCCCATGGCGGGCGCAGTGGTCCGGGCCGTCCTGTCCGACGGGACCTACCCCGTCTCCCTGCTGGAGCAGACCATGCTGCGCATCCGGGCGGAACAGGACGTCACCTATGGCCGGGCGGCCATTTTAAAGGCATTTTTTCTGAAAAACAGAGAATTCCAGGTTCCAAAGGAGGTCTTGACCGTGAAACTCAACGACCAGAGCAACCATCTGCCCTATGTGCTGGGGCGGCTGTTCGCCGTGCTGGAGCGGGTCCAGTCCGCCGCCAACCCCGGCGTCAACGCCACCATCAAGGACAAATATTTCAACAGCGCCTGCGCCACCCCCGCCGCCATCTTCCCCCTGCTGACCAAGCTGTCTCAGAGCCATCTGCGGAAGCTGGAGGGCGGGCTGAAAACCTATTACGAGAAAATGATCGGCGGCCTGGAGGGCCGCATCCATGAGACCCTGCCCGCCCGGCTGTCCCTGGCCGATCAGGGGACCTTCCACCTGGGCTATTACCATCAGGTACAGAAATTCTATGAGAAGAAGGACAAAGGAGGAAATGAAAATGTCTGACCCCATCCAAAACCGCTATGAATTCGTCATCCTGTTCGACGTGGAGAACGGCAACCCCAACGGCGACCCCGACGCGGGCAATATGCCCCGGCTGGACCCGGAGACCGGCTACGGCCTGGTCACCGACGTGTGTCTGAAGCGGAAGATCCGGAATTTTGTTGAGACCGTCAAGGAGGGCGAGGCCGGGTACCGCATCTACATCAAGGACGGCGTGCCCCTGAACCGCTCCGACGCCGAGGCTTTCGACCACTGGAACATCGACGAGAAGACCGTCAAGGAGGCCAAAAGAAGGACGACAAGCTGGACGAGAAGGTCCGGGATTTCATGTGTCAGAACTTTTTTGACATCCGTACCTTTGGAGCCGTCATGACCACCTTTGTGAAGAACAACCTGAACTGCGGCCAGATCCGGGGACCGGTCCAGCTGGGCTTCGCCCGCAGTGTCGACCCCATCGTGCCACAGGAGGTCACCATCACCCGCGTGGCCATCACCACCGAGGCCGACGCGGAGAAGAAGGGCACCGAGATGGGCCGGAAATACATCGTCCCCTACGCCCTCTACCGCTGCGAGGGCTATGTCTCCGCCAATCTGGCCCGGAAGGTCACCGGCTTCTCCGAGGACGACCTGAAACTGCTGTGGCAGGCCATCCTGAATATGTTTGAGAACGACCGGTCCGCCGCCCGGGGCAAGATGGCCGTCCGGGAACTCATCGTCTTCAGGCACGACTCCGAGCTGGGCTGCGCCCCGGCCTGGAAGCTGTTTGGCACTGTGTCCGTCACCCGGAAGGACGGCGTCATCAGCCCCCGGGCCTACGGCGACTACGCCGTCACCGTGGACGAGACGGCCCTGCCCGCCGGCGTCACCTGCACCCGCATGGGGTGACCGTTCTGCCGGAGGACGAGTACCTCGCCCTGTCCGGCCTCCAGCACTTCGCCTTTTGCCGCCGCCAGTGGGCCCTGATCCGCGAGGAGACCGATCCGGAGTCCCTCCAGGGGCTGGAGGGTCAAACCGCGGCGGTCTATTTCGAGGCTTTCGACACCTTGATCCTGAATCAGCGGGAGACCTTCGCCTTTACCGGACGCTCCCGCCGCCCGCCTCTGGACCCGGTGAACGCCCTGCTGTCCTTTGCCTATACCCTGCTGGCCAATTCCTGCGCCGGAGCGCTGGAGAGCGTGGGGCTGGACGCCTATGTGGGCTTCCTCCACCGGGACCGGCCGGGGCGCGTCTCCCTGGCCCTGGACCTGATGGAGGAACTGCGGCCTCTGTTCGCCGACCGATTCGTACTCACCCTGATCAACAACCGGGAGATACGGCCCGAACATTTTGACCGGCAGCCCGGCGGGGCGGTGTGGCTCACCGAAGAGGGGCGGAAGATCTTCCTGTCCGCGTGGCAAAAGCGGCTGGCGGAGCCCATCACCCACCCCTATTTGAAGGAGAAACTGGCGTGGGGACTGGTGCCCTATGTCCAGGCTCTGCTGCTGGCCCGGTATCTCCGGGGCGACATAGACGGCTATCCGCCGTTTCTGTGGAAGTGAGGCGCTCTTATGCTTGTACTCATCACCTATGACGTGAACGCAGAGGACGCCGCCGGGCGGAAACGGCTGCGGCGGGTGGCGAAGCATTGCATCAATTACGGCCAGCGGGTGCAAAATTCGGTGTTCGAGTGTCTGGTGGACCCGGCGCAGTATAAACTGCTCCAGACCAAACTGCTGGAGGTCATCGACCCGGCAAAGGACAGTCTGCGGTTCTATCAACTGGGGACCAAATACCAGAGCAAGATCGAGCATTTTGGCGCGAAAGCGTCCTATGAGCCGGAGGGCGTGCTGTTGGTCTAGCTGTGCGAGGGCCAAGCGCACAGAGAGCTGCCGCAAGGTTCGCACCGCCTTTCAGCGTAAAACGAGAGGGCCGTTGCCGAAAAAAGGCGGCCTGTCCGGCCTCAAAGGCCCTTGATGCGAATGTTTTTTTGCAGACCGTACAAAAGCCTGTCGGGGATTTTGTATAGGTTTGCGGTCGCGCCCCACGCGGGGCGCGTGGGTTGAAATATGGTCATGGAGATCCTCTCCGAGTGCATGAAAGTCGCGCCCCACACGGGGCGCGTGGGTTGAAATCACACCTATATGCCAGATATGCTGGACCTGATGGCGGTCGCACCCCCACGCGGGGTGCGTGGGTTGAAATCCAGCGGGCGTCGCCCAGCAGGTTCCCGTGGCCGGTCGCGCCCCGCGAGGGGCGCGTGGGTTGAAATTACGGCACCCTGACCCGGGACGACAACGGGCGGGCGTCGCGCCCCACATGGGGCGCGTGGGTTGAAATCATATCGCGGAGCTCGTCGTCCGGGAGGAGGCGGGTCGCGCCCCCCACACGGGGCGCGTGGGTTGAAATCTGCTGAACAAGGTCATTGGCACGGGCGGCGCGAGGTTTGAAAACGAAAAGCCTGGGGAAACCCCAGGCTTTTCGCTCAGGCGTTTACGACCTTTTCCCGCGCCGTCTCAAGCTCCGCGATGCGCTTGCGGTTGTAGCACAGCAGGGCGCTGGTATAGTCCACCAGATCCTGCTCTCCCGACAAAAACACTGCCACGAGGTACTTCTGCGCCTGATATTTCCGATAGAGCGGTTTGAGCCTCTCCCGCAGCGCGGCGTCGTCCTGTTCCTGTCTGGTCAACCATATCTCTACGGTCCTTTCAGCGTCTCTTATGTGGATTTCCATTGTTCCGCTCCTTTGCCATCAAACAGTTTGCCCAAATTCAGCCTTGGTATGTGGGTTAACTGGTGATACCCAAAAGCGGATATAATATCAGGAGATACAGTTTGCCATTTGACGCTTACATTGTCATTATGACAAATAGTTTTTGTGAGGCGCAAAAGTTTGCCGTGAGGAAAATCCATAAAGCACCAAAAGCTTATCTTTACGACAAACTTCACAATGCGAAATGAGCAGCCAAGGGCAAGATCCTTTGCCAGGAATTGCAGGGATTCGTGTTCACCACCGACAATTTCCCTAAGCCACTATGCGATAAAGTACAATAAGTTGCGCAAATTGAGGAAATAGAATGACACGGTTTGCAATCTCTGATAGAATGATGTCGTGACACACCATTCGAAAGGAGAAAGCAAACCATGTCCGAGAAAATTGTACAACTGAATGA
>CANQKJ010000035.1 GCA_947624465.1 uncultured Oscillospiraceae bacterium | reverse complement strand
CACCCCGGTCCACAGGGGGATGAAGGCCGGCGATGTGGACCCCCGGTGCGAGATCGCCCACTGCTACTGCGCCTCGGACAAGGCGCTGGCGGTGGGGGGCGGCGTGCTGGAGGCCGCCCTGGCCCTCACCGGGGCCCTGCGAAGGGGGTGAGGATATGGACCGGGAATTCGCGGATATTTTACACACGCTGGAGCGGGACGGCGAGGCCGTCCTGACCCGGACGGCGGACGGAACGCTCTACCGGCGGAAATTCGTCCGGCCCGACCGGCTGATCCTGCTGGGGGCGGGGCACGTCTCCCAGGCGGCGGCGGAGGCGGCGGCGCGGCTGGACTTCGCCGTCACGGTGGTGGACGACCGGCCCGCCTTTGCCGACCGGGCGCTGTTCCCCCAGGCGGCGGAGATCGTCTGCGATTCCTTTGCCGCCGCCATCGAGCGGCTGCGTATCGGCCCCCGGGACTACGTCTGCGTCCTCACGCGGGGCCACCGCTGGGATGGGGACTGCCTGCGGGCGATCCTCTCCGGGGAGATGCCCCGCTACCTGGGCATGATGGGGTCCCGCCGCCGGGTGGCCGGCCTGATGGCCCTCCTGCGGGAGGAGGGCTTCCGCCCGGAGCGGCTGGCCCGGGTCCACGCCCCCATCGGCCTGCCCATTGGGTCGGTCACCCCCGCCGAGATCGCCGTGTCCATCATGGCGGAGCTGATCCAGACCCGGCGCTCCCAGCCGAAGGAACCGGAGGCGCTGGAGCGGACGGACGCCCCGGAGGAGCTGCTGCGCTTCGCGGCGGAGGACGGCGCCCCCAAGGCCATGCTCCTGGTGCTGGAGACGCAGGGCTCCGCCCCGGCCCGGAGCGGCGCGCTGATGCTGGTGGACAGGGCGGGGCGCGCCTTTGGCACCATCGGCGGGGGCTGCGCCGAGGGGCAGGCCCTGCTGGCCGCCCGGCGCCTTTTGGGGACCGGCCGCGCCCAGGTCCTCTCCATCGACCTCACCGGTGGGGCCGGGGCGGAGAATGAGATGGTCTGCGGCGGCGCCATGAAGGCGCTGATTGAAGACCTTTCCGGCGCGGAAAGACATGACTGAGCATAAGAACGCCCTCCGACCGCGGCCGGAGGGCGTTTTCCGTTCAGGGGCGGTCCCCGTCCGGGCCGCCGGAAAGCTCCCGCTCGGTGACACACTCCGTTTTGAGCCTGCCCACAAGGTACTGGAGGGCGTCCACCACGTGGGGCCGGATGTCGCCCCCCACCAGGACGCGCATGATGTCGTCCCCCACCCGGAGCCTGCCCCGGTTGAGCCAGACGCGGATATAGTACACGCCCTCCATACGGTAGGTATCCGCCACGGCGGCGGCCGCCTTCTCCGGGTCATAGGAGAACTCCATGGCCGTGACCGGCGATTCCCCGGTCTTGCCCTCCCGGACCTGTGCCCTGGAGGTCTCCCGGACCACCCCGCTGTGGACCAGATACATTCCGATCCTGCCGGCGGACGGGTCGCGTTTCGCCTCCCGCAGCCACGCGTCCAGGGAGGGGGGCGTCTCCTTTTCCTCCGGGGCGGCGCAGTCGGCGGAGCCGGCGGAGGCCAGCATCTTCAGCCCGTGGTCCAGGGCGGGGAGCACCGCCTGCAGATTCTCCCGGGCGGCCTTCTCGCTGCCGGGGAGATTGACGATCAGCGTCCCGCTGCGGATGCCCGCCGCACTCCGGGAGAGGCACCCTCTGGGCGTGACGCGCATACTCTCCGCCCGCATGGCCTCCGGGATGCCCCGCGCCTCCCGCTCCACCACCGCCAGGGTGGCCTCCGGCGTCACGTCCCGGGGGGAGAAGCCGGTGCCCCCGGTGGTCAGCACCAGATCGAGCCTCTTTTCGTCCGCGCAGGAGAGAAGTTCCCCTTTGATCGTCTCCAAATCGTCGGGGACGATGTTGGTATAGACCACCTCGTAACCGGCCTGGCGCAGCATTTCGCAGACCGCCGGCCCGCTGGTGTCTGCCCGCTGGCCCCGGCTCCCCTTGTCGCTGACGGTGATGACCCCCGCCGTATAGCTCATTCCGCTCCCTCCCTGTGATAGTCCCCGTGGACGCCGCCGGTCTTGTCCAGCAGCCTTAAATCGGTGATCTCCATGTCCTTCTGCACCGCCTTGCACATATCGTAGACGGTGAGCGCCGCGGTGGCGGCGGCGGTGAGGGCCTCCATCTCCACCCCGGTCCGCCCGGTGCAGGACACGGTGGCCGTGATCTCCACGCTGCACTTCGCCTCGTCCAGGCGGAGGTCCAGGTCCACGCCGGTGAGGGGGATGGGATGGCACATGGGGATCAGCTCCGGGGTCCGCTTGGCCCCCATGACCCCCGCGATCTGGGCCACCGTCAGCACATCGCCCTTCTTCATCCCGCCGGATCGGATGAGGTCAAAGGTCTCCCGGCTCACCAGCACGGAGACCCCGGCGGAGGCGGTCCTGCGGGTGATCTCCTTGTCCTCCACGTTCACCATCTTCGCCCGCCCCTGGGGGTTGAAATGGGTGAAGTCGTCCATATTTTTCACCATAAAAGTCACGATCCCCTCTATGTCGTCTGGGTGGAACACCGGCGCCGGGGCGTCCGGCACTGACGTGTCCGTAATCAGCGCGGCGAACCGGGAGAGAGGGGCGGTGAACCCCTTCCCGGTCTCCCCCCGGCACAGGCCGAACTGGGTATAGCCGCAGTCCTTGTAGCCCTCGACCAAAACCAAGTCGGCCTCCGGGAGCAGGGTCAGCGTCTGTTCCAGCCCCGCCTCCCCCCGGAGGAACAGGGCAGTCTCCCCCGGCCCGCTGACGACGGAGCAGGCCGCCCCCGCCTCATACAGCCGCCGGGAGTCCTTCCCCTCCCCGTCGAAGGACAGGCCGTGGGCGTCGTGCTTGACCGCCGCCGTGCGGTATCCCGCAGCGGACAGGGCGGGGATGAGCTTTTCCAGCAGGGTGGTCTTGCCGGAGCCGGACCAGCCCGCGAAGCAGATGACAGGTATCCCGTCCATGTTCACCCTCCAATCTCGTTCATGTCCCGCCGGGCGCGGCTGCGGACCTCAAAGGAGAGCTCGCCGTGCCATTGTGGCTTGGCCAGGACGGCGGCCCGCATCCGCTCCGCCATCTCCTCCCGCGTCAGTCCTTTGATGCTGTACTCGGCGGCGGAGTGCAGGCAGGGCTTGAGCTTCCCGTCCGCCGTCAGCCGGATGCGGTCGCACCCGCCGCAGAAGTGGGCGCTGATGGGGCTGATGAGGCCGATGTTCCCCAGCGCTCCGGGGAGCCGGTAGAGCCTGGCGACCCCGCCGTCTCCCGCGGCGGGCTCGGCCTCCGGCAGGGCCCGCAGAACGGCGTCCGCGCCGAGGTAGGCCGAGGGGGGAAAGTCCCCGCCGGCCGCCATGGGCATCAGCTCGATGAACCGCACGTCCACCGGGAATTTTCCGGTCAGCTCCGCCAGCGCCGGGATCTCCCCGTCGTTGAAGCCGCCGATCAGCACCGCGTTCACCTTGACCTTTTCAAAGCCCGCGTCCAGGGCGGCCCGGAGGCCCGCCAGGGCGTCCTCCAGGCGGCCCCGCCGGGTGATCCAGGCGTACTTTTCCGCGTTGAGCGTGTCCAGGCTGAGATTGACCCGGCAGACCCCCGCCTCCCGCAGGGGCTTTGCCAGCTCCGGCAGGCGGGTCCCGTTGGTGGTCAGGCAGACCTCCCGGATGCCGGGGACCGCCGCCGCCCGCCGGCAGATGGAGAGGATGTTTTTCTTCACCAGGGGCTCCCCGCCGGTGACGCGGAGTTTGGCGATCCCCAGGGAGGCGGCCGCCTCCACCGCGTCGATCATCTCCTCCTCGGTGAGCATATCCCCATGCCGCTTTTTGCACACACCCTCCTCGGGCATACAGTACCGGCACCGCAGGTCGCACAGCTCCGTCACCGACAGGCGGAGATAGGTGATCTCCCGTCCGAATCCGTCCCGCATGGTCAGTACCTTCCGAAGGTGCAGTTGGGGAAATGGCAGCTTTGGCACATCTGGCACAGGCCGCCGTCCCCCAGGCGGATCAGGTCCTCTTTCGTGAGCTTATCTCCGGTGAAGATCTGGGGCAGCAGCACGTCGAAGATGGTGACGGGCAGGCTGATGGCCGCACCCGGCACCCCCAGGATGGCCGTATCCCCCAGATAGGCCGCCAGCGTCATGTTCCCCGGCTGAGCCGGGACCCCGTGGGACACCACCTCCGCCCCCAGCCGCCGGATGGCCGTGGGGGTCAGATCGTCCGGGTCCACCGACATCCCCCCGGTGAAGATGAGGAAGTCCGCCCCCCGCTCCAAAAAGGTCCGGGCCGCCCCCAGGATCATGTCCAGATCGTCGTCGCAGACGGTGACGCCCAGGATCTCGCAGGGGTACTCCGCCAGCTTCCGCCGGACCACGGGCTCGAACCTGTCCCTGACCCTGCCGCTGTAAATTTCCGAGCCGGTGATGATAACGCCGGCTCTTTTCTGTGTATAGGGCCGCAGGTCCAGCAGCTTCCGCCCCCGGCAGAGCTCCTCCGCCCGGACGATCTGCTCCTCCCTGGTCACCAGGGGCACGATGCGCATGGAGGCCAGGCGCATCCCCGGCTCCGCGGGATAGTGGTCCGGGATGGCGGAGATGGTGATGTCGCCGATGGCGTTGATCTCCCGCAGCAGCGACCTGTCCACCCGGAACATCCCCCGCCCGTCGGCGATCAGCAGCATCTTGCCCTCGGAGGGTCCCTCGTAATGGGCCCCCGGCACGGGGGCCATGGCCGCCAGGCGCAGGGCGCAGTCCTCCTCGTGGAGTTCTCCGGCGTTTTCCTCCCAGATGAACACCGTGCGCTTGCCCAGATCCAGCAGCTTCGGGATATCCTCCTCCGCGATCACGTGGCCCCGTTTGAACGCCGCCCCCTTGAAGCCGTCCCGCATGGCGGTGATATCGTGGCAGAGGGTCATGCCCACCGCCTTTTCCACCTCTACCTTTTTCACAGCAGGAATCCCTCCAGTCTCGTCCCGACCGCCAGCGGGCCGCTCCCCGCCGGGACGACGGCCATCACGTCGCAGCCGACGGCACTGCTCAGCACCACGTTCCCCTGGTCCCTGGGCAGGACCATCCTGGCGGTCCCGTCCGACAGGTCCAGTCTGCCCCGCAGGATCCGCGTCATGGGGCTTGCCTTGCCAAAGCCGTCCGCCAGCGTCACCGGGAAGGGCTTGGGCAGGCAGTCTCCCCTGCCGCAGAGCTTCCACAGGGCGGGGCGGGCGATGAGATAAAAGTTGGTGACGGAGGACGCCGGGTTTCCGGACAGGGCGCAGACGAGTTTTCCGTCCCGCATCCCGTAGGCGCAGGCCTTGCCGGGCTTGACGGCGCAGCCGTGGAACAGGATGTCCGCCCCCGCCGCCTCCATGGCCCGGACCGTCAGATCGTAGTCCCCCACAGACGCGCCTCCGGTGAGTACCGCCGCATCGCACTCCCCCAGCGCCCGCTCCAGCGCCCCGGCGATGGCGGAAACGTCGTCCCCCGCGATGCCATAGCCAGCCGGGACGCAGCCCAGGGCGGCGAGCGCCCCGGCGAAGGTACAGCGGTTGGAGTCGTAGATCTGCCCCGGCGCGGGCGCGGTCCCCGGGGGGACCAGCTCGTTGCCGGTGGAGATCAGGCCCACCATGGGCTTTCGATAGACCGGCGCACACGTCCGCCCCTGGGCGGCCAGAACGCCCAGCAGGCCGGCGTCCAGCCTCCGGCCCCGCTCTGCCAGGACAGTCCCCCGCCTCACGTCCTCCCCGGCCCGGACGATGTTCTCCCCGCCGCGCAGCGGCGCGGAGACCGTGACATGGGTCTCGGTGAATTCCGTCCTCTCGAACATGACCACCGCGTCCGCCCCCTTCGGGATGGGGGCGCCGGTGAGGACCTTGGCCGCCGTCCCGGCCGTGACCGGGAAATGGGGCACCCCGCCGGCGGGGATCTCCTCCAAAACGCGCAGGGTCACGGGGGCCTCCGGCGAGGCGCAGGCCGTGTCCCCGGAGCGCAGGGCGTAGCCGTCGTAGGGGGAGCGGTCGAAGGGGGGCACGTCCGCCCCGGCGGCGACGGTCTCCGCCAGCACCCGGCCATAGCAGTCCTCCAGGGGGACGGTCTCCGCCCCCACGGGCCTCACGGCCTCCAGCGCCCGCCGGACGGCCTCTTCCCAGGAAACAGCAGGCTTCAACGCCATCATCCTCTCAGCAAAATAATCTTCTCCGGGGGCAGTGCGGCCCACAATTCCTCCCCCCGGCAGGCGGCCCATTTCTCCTTGGGCAGCTCCATGCCCACGGGCTGAGCGCTCTCCGGGTCTGTCGGGCGCAGCATCACGGTGACGGAGAAGGGGTTTTCGATCTCCTCCGCCGCCCGGAAGCGGAACGTGTTCTCCCCGGCCCCGTCCGGGCAGGGGGACACGTCGTGCATCCGGATGCCCACGTGGGTGACGCCGGCGGCATCCCCGGCCACCCGCAGGGTGAGGCCCCAGTCCAGGGCAAAGACGCGTTCCCCGTCCAGCGCCCGGACGGCGGAGATGTTCTTGCAGCCGGTCAGCCGCGCCCCGTTGACGGTCCGGGGCGCGGCGAACACCGCGTGCTTCTCCCCGGCGGTCTCGATCTCTCCGTCCTTCATCAGGGCCACCCGGTCCGCCAGACGGAACACCTCGTCCCGGTCATGGGACACCAGCAGCACCGTCCTCCCAAACCGCCCGATGACCTCCCGCGCCTCCTGCTCCAGCCGGAAGCGCAGGTGGCTGTCCAGGGCGGAAAAGGGCTCGTCCAGCAGCAGGATCTCCGGTTCGTTGACCAGGATCCGTGCCAGGGCCGCCCGCTGCTGTTCCCCGCCGGAGAGCTGGCGGGGCCGCTTTTTCTCCAGCCCCTCCAGGCCCATCCTGCGGATCATCTCCCGGACGGCCTCCGGCCGGGCGGCCCGGTCCCGGACCCCGCAGGCGATGTTCTGCTCCACCGTCATGTTGGGGAACAGGGCGTACTGCTGGAACAGATACCCCACCCGCCGCTTCTGGGGCGGCAGGTCGATGCGCCGCTCCGAATCGAACAGCACCCGCCCGTCCAGGAAGATCCTGCCCCGGTCCGGCCGGTCGATGCCGGCGATACACCTGAGGGTCATGCTCTTGCCGCTGCCGGAGGCCCCCAGCAGGGCCAGAACGCCGTCCCCCGCCTCGAACCGCGCCCGGAGGCGGAAATCCCCCAGCTTTTTCTCGATGTCCACGAAAAGGGCCATCTCACCCGCTCCTTCCCGCGGCGGGCTTCCGCTCCAGCAGGTTCACCGCCAGCAGCACCACGGCGGAGATGGCCAGATTGACCATCACCCAGCGAAAGGCCAGCGCGTCGTTGTCGGTCCGCCAGAGCTGGTAGACGGTGGTGGAGATGGTGGCCGTCCTGCCGGGGGTGTACCCAGCGATCATGCTGGTGGCGCCGTACTCCCCCAGGGCCCGGGCGAAGGCCAGCACCGTCCCCGCCAGGATGCCCTGCCGGCAGGCCGGCATACAGACGCGCCAGAAGATATAGGCGTTGCTGAGGCCAAGCGTCCGCCCCGCCTGGGCCAGGGTCTCGTCGAAGGTCTCAAATGCCCCACGGGCCGTGCGGTACATTAGCGGGAAGATCACCACGGTGGTGGCGAAGACAGCGGACCACCAGGTCATGGTCAGCCGGACGCCGAACATCGACAGCACCCACGCGCCCACGGGCCGCCTCGGCCCCAGCACCCGCAGCAGCAGATAGCCCACCACCGTGGGCGGCAGCACCAGCGGGATGGTCAGCGCCACGTCCAGCACGCCCTTGACGATCCGGGGCGTTTTCGCAATATAGTAGGCGGAAAAAATACCCGTAAAAAAGACCACGACTGTGCTGATCCCCGCGATGCGCAGGGAGTTCCACAGCGGAAACCAGTCCATGGCGCGCCCTCCTTTCCCGCGGCGGCATTGGGGCCGAACGGCTCAGACAAGCGGGGTGAAGCCCACGGCCTCAAACACGGCGGCCGCCTCGTCCCCGGTCAGATAGTCCAGGAAGGCCCTGGCCTCGTCCTCGTGCTTCGTGATGTTCAGCACGGCGGCGGGATAGATGACCTGCCCGCACATCTCGGCGGTGGCGGTGTCCACGGTGGTCAGCCCGGCGGAGAAGGCGTCGGTGGCGTAGATGATCCCGCAGTCCACCGCCCCCTCGCCCACCTGGGCGGCGACCTCCTTCACGTTGGAGCCGTAGGTGATGACCCCCGCGGCGGCAAGCGCTTCCTCGTCAAGCCCATAGTAGCTGAAAATCTTCTGGGTGTACTGGCCCACCGGCACGTCCTCGTTACCCATGGCCAGCAGGAGAGAGCCGCCCCTCAGCCCCGCCGCCAGGTCGTCAAAGGAGCTCACTCCCGCCGGGTTCCCCTCCGGGACGGCCAGGGCCACCTTGTTCTCCAGCAGGTCCACGCGGGTGCCCTGCAGCACGAAGTCCAGCCCGTCGGGATTGCCGCTGTCCGCGCCCAGGGAGCCGTCCAGCTCGTTCATCTGTTTCGGCGCGGCGGAGATGAACAGGTCGCACTCCGCCCCTTCCTCGATCTGAGTCTTGAGGGTGCCGGAGGAGTCGAAATTGAACACCAGGGTGACGCCGGGCACCGCCTCTTTGTACAGCTCCGCGATCTCGGTCAGCGTCTCGGTCAGGGAGGCGGCGGCGAATACCGTCAGCTCCACAGACTCGTCCCCTGGCGCGCCGCAGCCCGCCGGGAGCGTCAGTGTCAGGCAGATGGTCAAAAGGAACGCGATGACCTTTTTCACGGTCTTTTCCCCCTAAAAAACAGTCGTCCGTCTTCTTAAAAGACGGACGACAAAAAGACCATCCCGGCCATCCCGCCGGCACAGCGATCGCTCTGTCCGTCTCCTTTTCAATCAGGAAGGTCGCGCCGTTTCCGACGGGGCCCTGGGCCGGCACAGGCCGGCGCGGTCCCAATTCCATAGCCGAAGCCGTAGGGCAGAGGGACTCGAAGACAATACCATTGTACCGGATCGTGGGGATTTGTCAAGTGCGGCGCCGTAGACCCGTTATTTCCACCCGTCGGGCAGGTATCGGGCGGTGGCGGCGATCATGTCGTCCGCCAGCCGCCGGACGGCGGCGTCCTCCGCCCTTTCCTTCACCAGCGGGTCGGTGAGGAACGCCTGATACACCAGCTCCCGGTCGCAGTTAAGGGCCGCGTCCAAGATGCGCCTCTGGTTGGCGGCGTGGGGCTCCATCAGCGCCAGGATGTCCCCCGGCAGGGCCCCGGCGGCCACAGGCCGGATGGAGTCCCGTCCGAACAGGGCGTTGGTCTCCACCACCGTGTCCGCGGGCAGGTTGGCGATCTGGAGGGCGGAGTTGGGCACGTTCACGTTGCTGATCACCCGGGTCAGCCCGCACAGGGCCTTGATGAGCAGGATGCCCTCCTCTCCGGTGGGCTCCAGGGCGATGTCCTCCTCCCCGCCGGCCAGCCGGGCGCTCCGGGCCAGGCGCTCCTTCAAATCGGCCTTCCGCCAGTCCACGGGGGTGAGGCTGAACTTCCAGCTCCGCACCGTCTCCGGGTCCCTGAGGTATTCCTCTCCCGGCATGAACTCCGCCAGGTGGCGGTCCCCGGCGGCGGCGATGAGGCCGAACCGGCGGAACAGGTCGAACTTCACCCGGTGGGCGCAGAGGAAATGGCTGTCCATCCAGTGGGTGCTGGGGGCGTCGTAGCCCTCCGCGTAGTGGGCGTCCACAAACTCCCGGTAGAGGGGGAACAGGTCCACGCCTTTGTAGTTGGCGCTGCTGAACCAGGTGAAGTGGTTGAGGCCCAGCACATTCACCTCGACGTCCCGCCGGGTCACTCCCTCCACCCCCAGCACCCGCTCACAGATGCCGGCCAGCACGGTCTGGGTGTTGAACACCTCGTGGCAGCAGCCGAAGGCCTTGATGCCGGGGAACACATGGTACAGCGTCCGCACGCACAGGGCCATGGGGTTGGTGTAGTTGATGACCCAGGCGTTGGGGCAGCGCTGCCGGATGGCCTCGGCGAACTCCACGAACATGGGCGCGGTGCGCAGCCCCCGGATGGTCCCGCCGGGACCGGCGGTGTCCCCCACGGACTGGTAAATGCCCAGCCGCTCCGGCATATGGACGTCCACCGCCATCTCGTCGAAGGTCCCCGGCAGGATGGAGATGACCACGAAGTCCGCGCCGTCCAGGGCCTCCGTCAGGGTGGGGCACACCACGTACTCCCACTTGCCGGCGCTGTCCGGCTTGGCGGACAGCCGGTTCCCGATCACCCGGTTGTTCTCCGCCGCCGGCCGGTCGATGTCGTAGAGCAGGACGGTCCCCGAAAGGGCCGGCTCCATGGCCAGGTCCGCCATAAACGTCCAGGCCCAGCCCCGGGAGCCGCCGCCGATGTAGGCGATGTTCATGCCGCTGACGCGGCCGTTTTCATATCTCATAGCGCACCTCATGACGCTGGCCGGAGACGGAAACGCCTCCGGCCAGGTATTTTTTCGTCTTTGCCGGTTACAGGCCGAAGTACCGGGCGGCGTTGGTGTAGGACACGCCCTCCACGATGCGTTTCAGCGCGGGTTCATTGTCGGGGTACTCGCCGTTCTCCACCCAGTTCCCCACCAGGTTGCAGAAAATGCGGCGGAAGTAGTCGTGCCGGGCGTAGCTGAGGAAGGACCGCGAGTCGGTGAGCATCCCCACGAAGTTGCCCAGCAGCCCCAGGTTGGCCAGGGACCTCATCTGGGCCTCCATGCCGCTCCTGGTGTCGTTGAACCACCAGGCGGAGCCGTGCTGGATCTTGCCGGGGATCTCGTCGGTCTGGAAGCAGCCGATCAGGGTGCCCAGCTGCTCGTTGTCCGCCGGGTTCAGGGAGTACAGGATGGTCTTGGGGCACTCGCCCGTCTCGTCCAGCGCGGCCAGGAAGTCGGCGATGGCGCCGCCGCAGGTGTTCTGGGCGATCATGTCCACGCCGGTGTCCGGGCCCAGCTTGGCGTACAGCCGGGTGTTCACGTTGCGCTTGCAGGAGTAGTGGAGCTGCATGGCGATGTCCAGCCGGTGGTACTCCCGCCCCAGGTGGAGCAGGATGGCGGTCTGGTACTTCTCGGCCTCCTCCACGGTGATCTCCTGGCCGGCCATGACCTTTTTGTAGATCTCGTTGACGCACTTGGGACAGCCGGGGCGGTAGGGGATGTAGTCCAGGCCGTGGTCGCTGGCCCGGCAGCCCAGTTTTGCGAAGAACTCCAGCCGCTGGGTGAGGGCGTCGCAGACGTCCTCTACGGTGTCCAGGCTGTCCTTCCCCACGGACTTTGCCAGCTTGCCGATGTACTCCGCGAACCCGGGCTTGTTGATGTTGATGGCCTTGTCCGGGCGGAAGGAGGGGCACACCTTCACCCCGACGGAGGGGTCGGCGGCGATCTTCTCATGCCACTCCAGGGTGTCCGCCGGGTCGTCGGTGGTGCCGATGAAGGCCACGTTGGCCTTTCGGATGATGCCGCGGACGGTCAGGTCCGGGTCCGTGCGGAGCTTGTCGTTGACGAAGTTCCAGCACTCCTGGGCGTTCTCCATGGTCAGGGGCTTGTCATAGCCGAAGAACTGCCGCAGCTCCAGATTGCACCAGTGGTACATGGGGTTGCCGATGGCCAGCTGGAGGGCCTCCACGAACTTCAGGAAGCGCTCATAGTCGGGCTTGTTGCCGGTGACGTACTCCTCCGGCACGCCGTTGGAGCGCATGACCCGCCACTTGTAGTGGTCGCCGAAATAGGTGCCGTCCGGGTTCCGGCCGCCCAGCCACACCTGGACCAGATTGTCGAACCGGCGGTCCTCATAGATCTCCTGGGGCGGGATGTGGCAGTGGTAGTCCACCAGGGGCATATGCTCCGCGTAGTCGTGGAACAGGTGCTTGGCGGTCTCCGTCTCCAGCAGGAAATCCCTGTCCATAAATTCTCTCATGTCCAACACCTCACAATTATCGCTTAATGTCGTAGTTCATGTTCATCAGGCTGCGGATGGACTCCGCGTCGTCGGTGATGTTGGCGTCGCCGTGGATGGTGTGCTTGATGACGCTGGAGGCCACGGCGAAGTTCACCATATCCATGGGCTTGTAGCCGTTCATCATGGCGTAGATGAGGCCGCTGGCGAAGGCGTCGCCGCCGCCCACCCGGTCCAGGATGTTGAAGGTGAACAGC
>CANQKJ010000034.1 GCA_947624465.1 uncultured Oscillospiraceae bacterium | reverse complement strand
CTCCAAAACCGAGTGCCGAGGGTTCGAATCCTTCTGCCCCTGCCACTAAAAGCTCCGAAGTCACCTGACTTCGGAGCTTTTTCGGTACTTTTTCGGCAGGATGCTTTCCGGCAGACCGAGTCTGATGCCCGAATGATGCTCAAATCGTGCTGTCTGGCGTCAACGATCCCACCCCGTTCCGTTGAGTACAGCACCAAAATAGCATCAAAGTTTTCGGCCCCTCTGGTCGGTGGGTCCTGACCAGAGGGGCGTTTTCTTTGATCATGTGACTCAATTTTTGGGCCGCTGAATGGCTCAACTGTTTTAGGCAGGGTAATTTTTGCAGGTTCACAACTCAAATCCCGCTGTGATCCCGGCCAGACGGGCGGTGTCTTTACGTACATAGTAGAGCTCGGTGATCTCGGAGGTGGAGTGCCCCAGGAGGTCTGCTACCTGGCGGGGCGAGAGGGCCTTGATGGTCCCGTCAGGCTGTTTGACCCCGTTGACCAAGTTGGTTGCGAAGGTGTGGCGTAGGGAGTGTAGTCCTTTCTGCTCTATCCCGGCAGCATCCAGGATGCGATAGTACCGTTTGCGGAAGTTCACAGGCTTGGTGTAGTTCCCTTTCTCGTCGGCAATCAGTGGGCTGTTCTCTCCGAAGTATCGCTCCGCCCGCAGGTCCAGGATGGCGTCGACCGCCGCTTGGTTTAGCGGTACATCCCGCTTGCTGGAGGCGGTTTTCAGTTTGCCTACCTTCATCTCCATGCCGCCGGCGGCATCTGTTCCGTTGCGTTTGGCGATCTCCTTCACGCCTCGCTGTAGATGGATAACTTTCCGCTCCAGATCTATGTCGCTATTCAGCAGTCCCAGCACCTCGCAGGTGCGGAGGCCGGTGTTTAGCATGAGGATATAGGCGGCGGACTGTTGGTAGATGCGTTTGCCGTTGCTCCACTTCCGCACACTTTCAGCCTTGAACCTTTCGATTTCAGAGGGTGAGAAGATTGTGACTGTTTCGGAGGTAGGCAGGTTTTCCTTCCCCTGGGCGGCCAGGAAGTTGGCCCGCTTGATCATGGGCGCCGCCAGCATGGGGTTCTTGAAGATGAGTTCCTGCTGCGTGAGGTATCGGAAGTAATCGGTGAGTAGGTTGTGGACTTTCTTTACGGTGGTGTAGGCGAAGCCCGCGGCCATCCAGTGGTTAAGGGTTGCTTTCACATCCGCCGAGGTGACGTCGCCCACTACCTTGTCCCCCAGCAGCGGGTAGACCAGATGCTCTGCCGTCCATTCTAACCGATCGTAGGTGGTGCGCTCTACGGATGGGAACTTGAAGACCCGGAGCCAGTTGGCGAGGCTGTCCCGAAGGAGTTGCTTGGACTCGTCCGATGCGGCGATCTGGTGCTTGAAGTCCGCGATGTACTCGGTGATCTTGGCCTTGACTTCGGGCTTTGATGTGCCGCAGAAGGATTTGCGCTTGCGCTCCCCCTGCTCGTCAAGGTACCAGACCACGCCGTTCCAGCGTCCGTCGGTGCGCTTGAATACGTTGCCGTTGGTCAGGAGTTTTTTCTGCATGGTGCTTCACCTGCCTTTTGCTTGGCTTTCTCTTCGTTCTCATCGTCGAAGGAGTAGGGCGGTAGTTCACTCAGCCTGCTCGATCCCTCTGGCCAGACGGACGCCGGCGAGGAAACTGTCCAGGGAGGTCTGGTCCCGCAGATCGTCCTCCAGATCCAACAGATGGAGCAGCAGGACTCTCTGGCTCTTGCCCAACTGTCCACGCAGGCGGGCGAGGATGCGATTCAATTCCTTTTGTGTTTTTTCTGCTTCGGGTGACGTTGTGGTGAACCGTTCGTGCAGTGCTTTCAGATATTCTGGCATGGCGGTCGCCTCCTTTTCCAGCGACACACAATACCAGCAAACAGAGAGAATAGCCAGGGCTTTTGCGCACAGTTTTCAAACTGTTATCATTTGTTTGCAGATGACCGCCATTTTTTATTGGCTGGTGGCCGCAGTGTCACGCTTTAGGGTCCCACAGCCCTTGATCCTCTAAGGCCCAAAATTGCGAAACGGGAGGGGCCTGTGTATTTACCTTATCCCTCTGAAAAGCGGACTTACAAGCGTGACATGGGGTCCCTGCTTTCTACGCATTTCGGTGCTTCGCAGCCCTTGATAGTTACCTTACCCCCCCTCAAAAGCGGTTTCTATATGCGTAGAAAACTCTTTTTCCAAAAGGCGAACCGCTCCATTTCACGGATGGAGCGGCTCCCGATTTCTTGCGAGGTCAGGTCACATAGACCCGGTACTCGGTGTGGTTATACACCCCGTCCTTGTAGAGATCCCACGCCTCCACGCTGTACGCTCCCGGCGGGCAGGAGTTGAACAGCTTGCTCAGTTCGCTGTCCCGCCACGGCCAGAAGGACCAGGCTCCAGCGCCGTCCGGGATGGTCAGGCTGATGCGGACGTAAGGTGTGCCCTTGGAGCCGTAGCGCAGTTTGCCCCCGCTACTGGTCTCAGGGTTTGTTCCTGCGAGATTCATCAGCGTGTACTGCATTCGGCGGGTCTCATAGAGGTTGCGGATGTAGAGGTAGTCCCCGTTGGCCTTCTGGTAGTGCCTCACCTCCAGAGCGGGCAGTTCCACGGCGGGGAAGCTGCTCCAGTCACAGGTCGGTGTGGGCAGAGGAGGCAGCGGTCCCTCCGCGAACATATTGGCGTCCCATCGGCTCACATCCTTGATGGTGTATGTGGTTCCGTCATCGCACGGAATCACGTCGCCTACCTTCGGGACATACTGGCTGCCGTCCGCCGGCAGGGTCACCGTTCCGCTGGGCTTTGGCTTCTCCGGCGCCACGCCGGTGTAGGGTTTGTCCGATTCGATCTGGACCGTGCCGTCCCAGTAGACGTTGAAGTCCACCTTTGCGCCGATGTCACGGAGCCGGACGTAGTTTTCATCGTTGATCATGTAGGCGGTGAGTTCCGTCCGCTGGCTGTCGATGTAGACGGCGCAGTTGCTTCGGGTGGCGGTGAGCCGTGCCACGGCTGCCTGGGCCCCGCTGGTGAGCGTTACCCCGGCGAGGATGCCAACGCCCATCAGTAGCATACTTTTTACTCGGTCCTTCATTTTTTGTCCTCCTTTGCAGATTCGGTTGGTGCTTTCGCAGCACAAACACTACCAGCAATCAGAGGGAATAGCTATGGGTTCGGCGCACAGTTATCAAACTGTTATCATTTTCCGGGCAGCATTTCCTTGTTTACTGCAGAGTAATTCTTGCCTGTCTTTTCTTCTGCGGTTTTTGCTCCAAAATACCGTTTGCCCCCGTTTGGAACCCGGCCAGAGGCTTAAAAACCGGGCATTTCTCAGGGAAGTCATCCCCGAAGTGACCCCCGCGCCGAAAAAGTGACCCCCGCCGTGAAAACCAACAAAGCCCTTGAAGCGACCCGCATTGCGGGGCGCTGTGGACCGCGCGAGGGGGCAATAGACCCCCGCGCTTTAACCCGCACCTCTTTCGCCCCCTCTGCTTTGCCCTCATTTGGTGAAAATGCCGGAGGAAATCGTGGCGCAACCGACCCCCGAAAAGCGGGCGAGTTTCGAGGAAAATTGCCGGGATGGGCACGGATGCCACCCCACCGGCAGGCGGGCCTCAAAACGGCTCACGGGGGTAAACAGGGAGTGAATCAGATGAGCGTTGGCCCTGCGCTTTTTATCAGCAGAGAGTGGATCACGCGGGGAGCAGATCGGCGGAGTCTTTTTCTTGTTCCATGAGTATTGTTCGTCCGCAACCGTTGGAGGGGGTCCTCCACCTGATGGAGGGACGGCAGGTCCAGAGCGAAGCCGCCGCCGCTGGCCTGATAGCAGCGTCAGGAAAAGAGAGGCGCCCTTCCACCCGGAGATGGAAGGGCACCTATGATCTTGAGTGGTCCTATTTGCTGTCAAACAGATAGTGCAGTATCCGCTCCGGGGCATTGAAAAATTGTTTTGTAATTAAATAGTGTTCCGTATCTTGATAGGCTACTTTATCGATTCCCGAATCTGAGAACTGATATAGTTCAGCGTTTGGGAATGCCATTAGAATAGGCGAATGTGTCGCGATAATGAATTGGGAATTTTCCTTTACGAGGCGATCGATTTCCATCATGAGGTTTAGCTGCCGCTGCGGGGAGAGGGCCGCCTCCGGCTCGTCCAGAATATACAGCCCGTTCCCCTCAAATCTGTTCTTCACGAGAGCTAAGAAGGATTCTCCGTGAGACTGCTCATGAAGGGAAGTCCCACCATACCGTATCAGAGTGCTGTTTTCATCGAGGTAGCTGGCAGCGTTATAAAAACTTTCGGCCCTCAGGAAAAAACCATCCTCAGGCGAAATAGTTTTGATCGTGGTGATCAGGTCGCACAGTTCGGAATGTGTTTCCCGTGTTGAGAAGGAAAAATCCCTTGAGCCGCCCTCCGGGTTAAAGCCCATGGAGACGGCGATGGCCTCCAGAAAAGTGGATTTGCCCGTCCCATTTTCGCCGACAAAGAAGGTGACCGGCATATGGAAGTCCAAGCTCTCCATCTGGCCTAACCAGCGGACCGAGGGCATTGAACTCAGATATGATCCTTTGTCCGGCTTTTCCCGAAGCTTGATCCCTCTGACGTAGTTCACTTTTTTACATCTCCTGAACCGCTGATCGTCCGCCTGAAAGCGTTCTTTAACAGCAGTCAGTCAGTACGGGATCCGCATATTCTTCAGGAAGCCCTCGATGCTGGAAGCGGTACTCTCCGATTCGTCAGTCATAAGCCCGTCATCTGTCAACAGCGGCGTGTCAAGGACGGACTTGACCGAAACGGCCACGCTTGCACAGGAGGCGATCGTCTGCTTGGAGGCATCGGAATAGGTCCTGTAGTCGTCACCCTCTGTTTTCACGATGTCCTCCATTTGATAGATCAGCGGAAGGAAATAGGTATCCAGCCGGGCGAGCAGATTGTAGAACATATAGGTGCGCCGCCGAATCGTCTCGCACTGCAGGGACGCTGTATTCAGTTGGGACGCGATTTGGATGGCCTCCGCTTTGTTGGTGCGCGCCTGCTCAAGGTTTTTGCTTGCGGCAGCCCCCGTGACCAGACCCATGACGGCAAGGGCCGGCCCCACCACAAGTCCGCCGAGCACCACGACCCCTCCCGCCATGCCGAGGCCGCCCGCCGACAAAGCGCCGCCCCCGAAAAAGGCCAGCGTCGCGTTGGTGGCCGCCGCGCCGCTCAGGGTGGAGATGGCAGTGCCGGTGGAGGCGACCGCAAGGGCCTGCGCCGCGCCGTAAGCTCCGAAGGCGGTCAGCGCCCCGCCGGCGGTCCCGGCGATCGTCCCGCCCGCCAGGGAGCCGGCGAAGCTCACCATAGCCTTCATCTCGGTGAACTCTTTTTCATCCACATGGAGCCGGCTCAGCTCATTGAGCCCTTCCGTCTCCCGGAAGTCCACATTTTTGATCTTTGTGAACGTATCCAGGAACTGCGTCATGCTGGTGTTCAGCACGAACAGCTTTTCGCTGCCCAGGTGGGAGAGGGAATTGCTGCACGCCTCCCTTTGGGCGTTCACCAGCTTTGTGGCGTCATCCACGATCTCGTTGGCGGTTTTGTTGATGCTGTTCGCGTTGACCGTGTCGACCCCCGCCTTTACGGTCTTCCCGACGCCAAACGCCCCCGCCGCCGCGGCGGCGCCAATAAACAATACCGGTATCGGCATACTGTCTTCCCCTCCCGTCTTAAAGCGCGATCAGAGCCTTCACGCTCTCGAAGATCACGCTCTTTCTGTCCGCGATCTCGTTGACCATGGCCTCGATCGTCAGATACGGCCTGTCCGTCGTCTTGATCCAGGCCAGCTCCTTCTCCAGATCCAGCAACGTCAGGATGCTGCTCTCCAGCTCCAGGAATACGGCCTTGTCGATGTTCAGCTTGCGCACGACGTATTTCAAGAGTTTTCGCTCGGCTTCGTCGTAGCTCTCGTCGCTGTAGGCCACGGTCAGCAGATCCCAGACCAGCAGCTTCGGCGTGATGAAGGTGTCCTCTGTCTGAACGGAGGAGGAGATCGCCGCCTCAACGCCGTCCTGGAGGACGTCATAGTAGTCCTCCGGGTCGATGACCTTTTCCATCTGAGCCTGACACTCTTTTACGATCTGTTCCTTGTGTTCCGCAAAGTTCGGGTCCAGTTCCGCCCCGATGGCGTCATATTTTTCTTCCTCGCTGTGGAACACTTCACCGTCCGCCGCCATCAGATAGTAGATGATCTTTATGGCGTTCCGCGTCGAGATTGACTTGATTTCCAACGGCTGGGCAGTGCTTTCCTGTTTGGCCTTGCGGGGCTTTTTCTGAAACAGCTCCTTGACTTGGCCGGGGACCTTGAGTTCCGGCGCTTTGATCTCCGGCATCTTCACACTCTGTACCGATGCTTTGACGGAATCAACGGCGCCGTGCAGCGAGTTGATGATGCCTTTTCCTTTCTCGCTGCTGGGTTCCTTTTTTGCCATTTGCCTGACCCTCCCATCACAGCGTCAATGGGACGTCCGATCCCATCAGCGCGTCGAATTCTTCCTGATTCGTAAATTGCGGCTCTCTGCCGAGGACCTTTTGGATGATGACGTTCCCGCGAATGACGAGATCAGAGTCGCCGGCGTCCAGGCCCTGCCGCATATAGTCGAAGCCCGACAGGAACGCCTCGATATCCTCCGCAAGATAGTTGGACACCTTTTCTTCGAGCTGTGTCTTGAACTGCTGGAGCTGCTCCAGGAACAGGGACGCCTTTGCCTCGGACAGGAGCATCTTCTCGTGGATCAGCTGCGTCTCCCGCTTCTCGTTGGAGACCTCCCTCACAATGGCGACGGCGGCCCTGCCCGCGCCCACGTAGTTGAACCTTGTGACGAACCGCCCGGCGAACAGCACCCAGTTTGCTCCGGACTCGATGGCGGCCCGGATGGCGGCGTCGGCGGTATCGGCGACCGTGAAAGTCATGGACGCAACTGCGAGCATCCTGTCTACCGTCCGGTTTTTCAGCGGGATCACATTGCTCCAATTGATACCCTTGACGCCGTCATGACGCTTCAACTCGCGTGCGAGGTGTGTAAACAAAAACCCTATACGAACCATAAGCTCGTTAAAGATAACGGGGAATGCCTGTTTGCCTGCTGCTTTGTACAGTGGCAATTCACGGCGCAGATCCAACTTCTGATTCTGGTATAGATTGTTCACAAACTGGGGAAGGCCGGAATTCTTCAAGCCGGGCAGGCTTGCGATCTCGTATAGGAGCGAGAGGAAAACCCCTGGTATCCCCATTCCGCCTCCGGCGGTATTTTTAGAGCCGCCCATATCGCTGACCAGATGCCCAAACCAATTATCGGCGCACTTTACGATTTCGATTAACATGGGCGTTGACGCAATTAAGTGAACGATTGTGTGCAGACTTGTGGGTATTTCATTACCGTCCTGCGCTTTATAGTGCTGTTCGGCAGCCGCGGCCAGCCAGTTCAGGATTCCGGTCAATATAGCCGGTGCGAGAATTTGCAATAGATCCTTGGGATGCGTTTCAACCAGGAAGAAATGCCACTCGCCCTCACGGTTTACAAAAGTACCGATGCGGAGGAACTGCACCACAAGGGAGGCCATAAGCCCGAGCGGCGTCGGGTGATGGGCAAGATCCGCAAGGTGATGATTTTTAGCGGATACGCTGATTCCGGCTCCCTTCCAGACGTTATCTTGAGCGACCTTGAATGTTTGTTCCAAATCACTGATTGCGTCTTTCAGATGGGTGCTGTCAAGCCCCCTATCCGCCGCATAGTCCTGAATGAAACGGTTGACCTGCTCATGGGACAAGTTGATATCATTGCCTGTGATTTCGATCTCGCCCACAAAAACGCTGTCGATGATACCGGAGAGGATCCCGCTGCCCACGGCTACGGCGTAATCGAATTTGTCCGCCCGGCTGGTGTACCGCTCCAATTCGGAATCGACCCTTTGAAGCGCCTGGTTGATCTCTTCCAGACCGGGCTTGTCCTGCTGCTGTTCTGCGGTGAAGGCCACTTCGGCGGAGACGACTTCCTCCTCCGAGCAGCGCTGTTCCTCTGCCCGCTTTTCTTCGATGGTGTATGTACCATCGACGATCCCCTGGTACTGCGCTGACTTCGACCACTCATAACACTCATAGACGCGCGTCGCCATTCGCGGATGGTCATCAAACTGCGTGATCATCTGTTCGAGGAATTTGTTGGACTTGGAATCGTTGACGAACGCTTTGAGGTCTAAAGCCTGCTTCAGAAATTCATCCAGATTGATGTTTTCATCGTAGCCATGCACTTTTAAAAGCGTGTCAACTGTTTTTTTCGCATTGCCGTCACAGAGGACGGCGGCCCGGTCTGCCGACAGCTCGCTGCACCGATCCCAGAACCGCAATGCCTGGACCAGCGCCGGCTTCAGGAGCCTCCGGATCGCGGGGATCAGCGCCAGGGGGCTGTTTTCAACGCCATTTATGAGCAGTGCCGCGATGGAATGATAAAGGGTGTGCTTGCAGGCGATGTGCCCGCATTCGTGCGCCAGGACGCTCGAAATCAAATCGACCGGCAGCTTCTCCACCAGTTCGGAGGTCACTACGACATATGGCCGGACGCTTCCGTAAGTCCAGGCGTTCAGTTCTGTTGATTTCAGATAGTACAGCTCCGGCACGGGGATGCTCAGTTGGTCACAGACCGGCGGGAGCAGATTGTATATCCCCGGCATCTGTTTTTCGCTCAGGCGAATGGCGGAGGAAAGGTAACGGAACCGAAAAGCCTTTTCGTCGAAGTTGGCGTGATAGGCCTCCAGCAGTTCCGTAAACTTCGGGAACGTATTCAGAGCGGCGGTCACTTCTCGGTCCAGATCGTGCATATACAGCTCGGAACGATACGGCATAGTAACACCTACCTCCCTATAGTTTTATCTTTTTCGGGTCCGCGCTCGGAGTCGGGGACAAATTCAACGATATCGTCCAGCGTGCAGTCCAGGGTAGTGCAGAGCTTTTCCAACACATTGACCTTGACATCTTCATCTCTGCCGAGTTTGGCCATCGCGTTTGTGGTGATCCCCGCAAGGTGGGTCAGTTCCGTTTTGTTGATATTCTTGTCGATCATCAACTTCCAGAGCTTTTTATAGCTGACCGGCACGAAAATCCCTCCTTTTAGAGATGGTCGCTATATTTGTATCGTACATCGGGCCAGGAAGAATGTCAAGGTTTTCTTGAAAAATGCAAGTGAATTTTGCGCAGAGCGCGTAACGCGAATGCGGACAAGAGTTTGAACCGCATTTATAGGTTGTATTTCTCCTAACGCTGTGCTATAATAGCGATAGAAAGGAGCGTGGTTCGTATGAAAGTCAGCACCGGAACGCTGGTCTCCATCACCGAGGCCAATCAGAACTTTTCCAAGGTGGCCCGCCTGGTAGATGAGAAGGGTTCCGCCGTCATTTTGAAAAATAACGTGCCCCGCTATCTCATCGTTGAGTTCAGCCGGGCGGAGAAGGTCCAGCAGGCGGAGGACGAGGATGTGCTCGCCATTTCCGCCCGCCTGATGAAAGAGAACCGCGAGGCATATGAGGTCCTGGCGCAATGAAGGTCCTGAGCAAACAGCAGATCCTTGTTCTCCACGAGCAGCTTTTGGCTCAGACCGGAGGGCTGCCGGGGGTCCGGGATGAGGGGTTGCTGGAGTCCGCGCTGGAGGCGCCCTTTCAGGGATTCGGTGAAACGGACGCCTACCCATCCCTCCAGCAGAAAGCGGCCCGGCTCTGCTATGGGCTGGTGAAAAACCACCCCTTCGTCGACGGTAACAAGCGGATCGGCGCTCACGCCATGCTGGTGTTTCTTGCACTGAACGGGATAGAGCTGAGTTATTCCCAACAGGAGCTCTCTGAAATCGTGTTAGCGCTGGCCTCCGGGGAACGGGATTATGATGAACTCTTGCGATGGTTGGTTGTTCACCAGAAGGGGTAATAGCATCAAAAAAGCATCAACAGCAGGGTGGAAAAGCCATCGCTCTCCCGCAACCGCCCGAACCGAGCGGAAAGCTCCGCGCCGCAGGAATTTTCCAACAGCCACTCCAAAACCGAGTGCCGAGGGTTCGAATCCTTCTGCCCCTGCCAATGAAAGCTCCGAAGTCACCTGACTTCGGAGCTTTTTCGGTACTTTTTCGGCGGGATGGTTTTCGCAAGACCGAGTCTGATGCCCAAATGACGCTCAAATCGTGCTGTCTGGCGTCAACGGTCCCGCCCCGTTCCGTCGGGTACAGCACCAAAATAGCATCACAGTTTCGCTCCCCAGGCCAGCGCCTCTGCCGGCTTGGGGAGCGTTTTCTTTGTATTAGTATCTCAGTTTTTGCGCCGCTGGGTGTCCTATTGTTTTAGGCATGGGAGTTTTTTCAGGTTCACAGTTCGAATCCCACCGTGATCCCGGCCAGACGGGCGGTGTCTTTACGCACATAGTAGAGTTCTGTGATCTCCGAGGTGGAGTGGCCCAGGAGGTCTGCCACCTGGCGGGGCGAGAGGGCTTTGATCGTTCCATCCGCTTGCTTCACGCCGTTGACCAGGTTGGTGGCGAATGTGTGGCGGAGGCTGTGCAGTCCTTTCTGCTCGATCCCGGCGGCCTCAAGGATTCGATAGTATCGCTTGCGGAAGTTCACTGGCCTGGTGTAGTTCCCTTTCTCGTCGGCAATCAGCGGGCTGTCCGTTCCGAAGTACCGCTCCGCCCGCAGGTCCAGGATGGTGTCCACGGCGGTTTGATTCAGAGGCACATCCCGCTTGCTGGAGGCGGTTTTCAGCTTGCCTACCTTCATCTCCATGCCGCCGGCGGCCTCCACGCCGTTGCGCCTGGCGATCTCCTTCACGCCCCGCTGGAGGTGGATGACCTGGCGGGCCAGGTCGATGTCGCTGTTCAGCAGGCCGAGGACTTCACAGGTGCGGAGGCCGGTGTTCAGCATCAGAACGTAGGCGGAAGATTGCTGGTAGATTCGTTTGCCGTTGCTCCAGGTTCGGGCAGCCTCGGCCTTGAAGCGCTCAATTTCAGAGGGTGAGAAGATTGTGACGGTTTCGGAGATGGGTAAATTCTCTTTGCCTTGGGCGGCCAGGAAGTTCGCCCGCTTGATCATGGGCGCTGCTTGCATGGGGTCCTTGGGGATGAGTTCCTGCTGGGTGAGGTAGCGGAAGTAGTCTGTGAGGAGGTTGTGGACTTTTTTGACCGTGTTGTAGGTGTAGCCTTTGGTCATCCAGTGATTGAGGGTTGCTTTCACATCCGCCGAGGTGACGTCGCCCACCACCTTGTCTCCCAGCAGGGGATAGACCAGATGGATGGCCGTCCACTCCAGGCGGTCGTAGGTGGTGCGCTCCACCGACGGGAACTTGAATACTCGGATCCAGTTTTTCATGCTGTCCTCCAGCTTGGCTTTGGATTCATCGGAGGCGGTGAGCTGGTGTTTGAAGTCCGCGATGTACTCGGTGATCTTGGCCTTGACTTCCGGCTTGGAGGTGCCGCAGAAGGATTTGCGCTTCCGTTCCCCCTGCTCGTCCAGGTACCAGACCACGCCGTTCCAGCGCCCGTCGGTGCGCTTGAATACGTTGCCGTTGGTCAGGAGTTTCTTTTGCACTGTGGGTCGCCTCCGTTTCTTTTCCTCGCATGTTCTTCGTTTTCACCGTCGAAGGAGTAGGGTGGCAGTTCGCCCAGCTCCTGCCCGATCCCTCTGGCCAGACGGACGCCGGAGAGGAAGCTGTCCAGTGAGGTCTGGTCCCGCAGGTCGTCTTCCAGATCCAGCAGATGGAGCAGCAGGACCCGTTGGCTCTTGCCCAGCTGTCCCCGCAGGCGGGCGAGGATTCTGTCCCGCTCACGCTGTATTTTCATCGCTTCAGGTGACGCTGTAGTGAACCGTTCGTGCAGGGCTTTCAGATATTCGGGCATGGCGGTCGCCTCCTTCAGCGACACACAATACCACCCCTGGCCGTGAATAGCCAGGGGTGGCGGGCAGAATTAGCAAACTGTTATCATTTTTCGGAAGGCTTTTCCTTGTTTACTGCGGGGTAACTGTTGCCCTGCTTTTTTCTGCGCTTCTGGCTCCAAAACGTCTCTTATCCCCATTTGGAACCCAGCCAGAGCCTTGAAAACCGGGCGCTTCCCAGGAAAGTCATCCCCGAAGTGACCCCCGCACCGAAAAAGTGACCCCCGCCGTGAAAACCAACAAAGCCCTTGAAGCGACCC
>CANQKJ010000033.1 GCA_947624465.1 uncultured Oscillospiraceae bacterium | reverse complement strand
CACGGTATGCGGGGAGAACCGGGTCCAGGAACTCACCGCCCACCTGGCGGAGGGCGCCTACGGGGGCGCGTCGGTCCACTTCATCGGCCATTTGCAGACCAATAAGGTGAAATACGTGGTGGGCAAGGTGGACCTGATCCACTCGGTGTCCTCAGAGAAGCTGCTGCGGGCCATCGACCAGCGGGCGGACAGGCTGGGGACGGTCCAGGACATCCTGCTGGAGATCAACCTGGCCGGGGAGGAGAGCAAGTCGGGCTTCGCGCCGGAGGAGGCCCCCCGGATGGCCGCTCTGGCGGCAAATATGACACATATAAACCTCCGGGGACTCATGTGTATTCCCCCGCGGGCACAATATTTAGGGGCAAATCTAAGATTTTTTGAAAAATTACACCAATTAGCTGTTGACATAAGACATGAAATGGGCGATAATAAGACAGAATACGGGATTCTTTCCATGGGCATGAGCGACGACTACCCCGACGCGGTCAAAGCCGGGGCCACCCACATCCGGGTGGGCACCGCTCTGTTCGGACCCCGTCCGCCCCTGCCCGGTACCGAATAATTATTTGAAGGGAGATCTGTCTTATGAGTTTCATCGACGAGCTGAAGCGGCTGGCCCGCCCCTATGAGGACGAACCCGAGGACACCTATGAGGAGGACTTCGCCCCCGTGACCGCCGCCCCCAAGGAGAGCGGCCGGGACAGCGAGCGCCGGAGCAATAAGGTGGTCAACATCCACACCACCACCCAGCTCCAGGTGGTGCTGGTGAAGCCCGAGCGGTTCGAGAACGCCTCCGAGATCGCCGACCACCTCCGGGACAAGCGCACCGTGGTCCTCAACCTGGAGAGCACCGACAAGAACATCGCCCGCCGCCTCATCGACTTTCTGTCCGGCGTGGCCTATGCCAACGAGGGCACCATCAAGAAGGTGGCCCTGAACACCTACATCATCACCCCCTATAACGTGGAGATCCTGGGCGATCTCATCGACGAGCTGGAAAACAACGGCTTGTACTTCTGAGCGGGGAGGTTTGACCAATGTTGACGCCGCAGGAAGTGGCCAGCCGCTCTTTTACCCGCGCGGGCTTTGGCGGGTACAATATGTCCATGGTGGACGAGTTTCTGGACACCCTGACCGAGGACTACACCGCCCTCTATAACGACAACGCCATCCTGAAAAACAAGCTGAAGGTGCTGTCCGACACCATCGAGGAGTACCGCGCCACCGACGACGCCATGCGCAAGACCCTGCTGGCCGCCCAGAAGATGGCCGACGACATGGTGAATGAGGCCGAGGAGAAGAAAAAGCAGCTTGTGGGGGAGGCCGAAAAGGCCGCCGCCCAGCGGGTGAGCGAGCTGCGGGAGCAGATCGCCGCCGAGGAGTACCGGCTGGAGCAGGCCAAGGCCGCCACCGCCGGGTACGTGGACAAGCTCAACGACCTGCACCGGCGCCAGGGCGAGTTCCTCAGCGCCCTGGACCAGCTGGTCCCCCCGGCGCCCCCCGCCCCGAGGGACGACCCCAGCGCCGAGATCGAGGCCTCCGTCTCCGCCCTCTACGCCGACGAGGCGGAGGAGGAGAGCGCCCCCGCCCAGGCGGCGGACGCCGCTCCCGCCGCCCCGCCCGCCGAGGAGCCCGGCGAGTCCGGGTACGACGACAGCGACCTGCCCGAACTGGACGAGGAGGCCACCAAGCGCTTCGAGGACCTGCAGTTCGGCAAGGACTACCGCATCGAATAGAAGGCATGAGAAAATCCCTCCCGCTGCGCGGGAGGGATTTTTTGCGCGGATTTTTGGATTAAACGGCTCTGTATTCGTGCGACTGCAGATGGGGACTAAAAATAAAAGGTTTGCAAAATTGCTGTTATCAGTCGTTTCCAAGTCTTATTCCGAATCTTGCTTCAAAAGAGGCAGAAGCGGGTTCTTCATTTCCAACACTTAGCAAAACCTCTTGGTAGTCCCCGCTGTGGTCGTTAAATGGCTTTGTCACTACGGTGGTGCCTTCGCTCACAAAGGAGATATGTGCATTTTCCACGATTACATAGCCGCTGCCCGCCCTACCATGGTCATCGGAATAGGTGAACTCTGCCCGACCGTTTTCCATATATTCCAGATGACTCGTCACGCCATCAAAATTAGGGGCAAAAGTTCCCTGAATTTTATATGTTGTATTCACGATAGCCGGATCATCGTTCCCATACTGATAGCTGTCCGTCATCCCTTTTTCTATCCTCGTGCCTTCCTGAAACAACGTCCTTGAACCATCATCGTATAATACATCAGCAATTACGCCGTTCTGATAGCTAACACTATGCCCCTCTACTCCCCCGTTTGCTGTATTTATTGTATAATCATCCACTTGCAGCCGAATATCCGTCCGCTTTCCATCTTTTTCTGCGCCGGTCAGGGTAAAGCCACGAAACAAAATTTCGTTACGAAGTGCGTATATGAAACCAAGGACCCGCTCATGCTCACTGTGGCCATTACCCATTCCGATGCACAGCACCTGCCCATCATATACGACATCAAAATTGCCGCCAACTTCATAGGGAACGATTTCCCCGTTCAGCGCATATTCTGTGCGAGCAACATCCAGCCCATACTCCGCCTCTATCTGGTGTGCATATGGCGCAACCACATCATCGACAATTTCCCGTAACAGCGGATCGAGAGCCAACTCCTCCGCCCGGTCTTCATCGTTGCTTTCCAGCGCTGTCCACACAGTATCCAAAAACGCTCGGTGAGTATCGCTGAGTTCGGCGACCGGATAGTCGGGTAGTGTCGATATCTCCGGTAGTGGAACAAATGGCTGAGTCGATACTTCTGCTGTCGGACTGACTGGCTGGGTTGATATCTCTGCTGACGGGTAAACAGGTTGAATCTCCCCCGGCGCCGGGTAGACTGGCCGGTGCGCCGGCGTGAGGACGAGCGCCGCCGTCACCACCGCGGCGGCGGTGAGCGCGGCGGGCTGGACCCTGCGCCGTTTTTTCTTTGCGGCAGCGGGGACGTCTTTCTGCCCGTACTCCATGCCGGAGCGGTCTATCTCCCGGGGGGCGGCGCTCCACTCCCGGCCCGGGCGGGATATCTCCCTCCCCGGAGCGGAGAACTCCTGTCCGGGGGCGGAAAACTCGTTGTCCCTCATGGCGGGACCTCCTCAGGACTGGCTGGAGACAACGATCTCGGCGGGCGGGTTGCCGCAGCCCGCGTCCTCCAGGGCCAGCATCAGCTCCCGGTTCATCAGCCGCTGGGCGGCGTAGATGTTCTGCTCCGACACCGACGCGATCACCCGCAGGATAGCGGCGTTCTCGCTCAGGTTCAGCTCCTGGACCCCCAGGTACCGGGGCTTCTCTCTGAACATCTCCTGGTTGCCCTCATACAGGGCGTCGATGGTCTCGGCCAGCACCTTCTCCGCCCTGCGGACGGTCTCGCCGTCGTACAGCACGCCCAGGTCGCACACCGCCACGGAGTCGTCGGTGGAGCGGTTGATCAGGCTGCGGATATCGGAATTGTTGATGATCTTCACGTTCCCGCCGGTGTCGGTGATGCTGGTGGTGCGGATGCCGATCTGGGTGACCGTGCCGCGGAAATCCCCCACCACGATGATGTCGCCCACCTCATACTGGTGCTCGAAGAGCATGAAAATGCCGGTAATCACGTCGGCGATGAGGCTCTCCGCGCCGAAGCCGATGATCAGCGCCACCACGCCGGCGCCGGCCAGCAGGGCGCTGACGTCCACCCCCAGGATGGCAAGGCCCCACAGCAGGCCGGTCAGCACCAGGATGTATCGGACGGCGCTGTTGGCCAGGGTGAATACGGTCCTGCTCTGGCCGCTTTTGGCCCTGGGGGCCCAGACGCCGAACACCAGGCCGCACACCGCGCCCACCAGCACCAGGCCGGCCAGCATGGCTGCCAGCCGGAACGGCATCGTCCAGTCCACGCCCTCGTTGAGCCCGGCCAGGGCGGCGCTGGCCGGCCCGCACAGCAGCAGCGCGGCTGCCAAAATGACCGCGCTGACCACCAGGCGGATCAGCAGCGATCTCATGTGATTTTCCATAGGTACCCCTCCAAATGAACTTTAGTGGCGCTATTATAATCCGCATGAGGGTTCTTGTCAAGAAATGTCACCCGGCTTCGCAAAAGGGGGCGGCCATGAGCTGCCGCAGCCAAGGGCCGTCCCCGCTGCCGGACAGACAGGCCCCGCCGGGTTTCCGGCGGGGCCTGTTTTCATTCTTTCCAGTCTTTTTTCCACAAGACCGTCTCGATCCCGGTCAGCTCCCCGCCGTCCTCCGCCGGGATGCGGCTCTCGCGCAGGGGCGCAAAGCCCAGCTTTTGGTGGAACGCCTGGGAGGGGAGGTTAAAGTCAAAATATCCGTCGTTGATATAGTCCGCCCCCTCTGCGAACAGCCGGCCGGCGACGGCCCGCACCGCCTCCTCCATCAGCCCCCGGCGGCGGTACTGCCGGGAGAGGGAGAAGGACAGCGAACACCCCGTTTTCCCCGCGGTCTCCGGCGCGTTCCTGACCTCCTCCGGGGGTTCCTCATAGATGGTGAGATCGCCGATCAGTTTCCCGGTCTCTCTGAGGACGATGGCGTAGGCCCATTTTTCCCCGTGGAGGAACCAGTCCAGCAGTTCCCTGGCCTTCTCCTCGCTGTCCACCGGCCAGTTCCCCATCATCCGGTTCAGCTCGTCATCCATCACCAGCTCGCAGAAGTCCGAAAGGTCGCTCTCCTCAAATTTCCGCAAGATCAGCCGTTCTGTCTCCAAAAACATTATCTTTCCTCCAAAAGCAGGCCGCGGCCCCTGTCTTGGGTCCGCCGCCGGCGCTCAGCGCTGATACTCGAATTCCAGGTTATAGAGGCACACGTTGTCCCCGTCCCGGACGCCCATGTCCTCCATCTGCCGGAACACCCCGGCCTCCCGGAGCTTCCGGTCGAACCAGTTGCGGCTCTCGTAGTCGCCGAAGTTCACGTTGGCCATGAGCTGCCGCAGCCAGGGCCCGTCCACCAGCCAGGTGCCGTCCTCGTCCCGGGTGATGTCCAGGGGGGCGGAGGTGTCCACCTCCGGGGGCCGCTCCACATAGGTGGGCTGGTAGGTGATGACCGGCGGCAGCTTGTCCAGCTCGGCGGCGGCGGCGTACATCAACTCCTTCACCCCCTGGTGGGCGGCGGCGGAGATGACGTACACCGGGCAGCCCTTGGCCTCCGCGTGGGCTTTCAGCCGCTCCAGCAGGGCGGGGTCCTCCAGGATGTCCGCCTTGTTGGCGGCCACGATCATCCGGCGGCTGGCCAGCTCCGGGGACCACTGTTCCAGCTCGGCGCAGACGGCGTCGAAATCGGCCACCGGGTCCCGGCCCTCGGAGCCGGACACGTCCACCACGTGGATGAGCAGGCGGCAGCGGTCGATGTGCCGCAGAAAGTCGTGGCCCAGCCCCGCGCCGGCGGCGGCCCCCTCGATGATGCCGGGGATGTCGGCCAGCACGAAGGAGCGGCCCTCCTCCATGGGCACCACCCCCAGGTTGGGGAACAGGGTGGTGAAGTGGTAGTTGGCGATCTTGGGCTGGGCCCGGGTGACCACGCTCAAAAGGGTGGACTTGCCCACGTTGGGGAAGCCCACCAGCCCCACGTCGGCCAGCAGCTTCAGCTCCAGCAGGACCTCCCGGCTCTGGCCAGGGAGCCCCGCCTTGGCGAACCGGGGCACCTGCCGGGTGGGGGTGGCGAAGTGCTGGTTGCCCCAGCCGCCGTTGCCGCCCTTTGCCAGCACGAAGTCCTCGCCTCCGGACATATCGCAGATGATCTCCCGGGTCTCCAGGTCCCGGACCACCGTCCCCCGTGGCACCCGGATGACCAGGTCGGCCCCGTCCTTCCCGGAGCAGCGCTTGCCGGAGCCGTCCTTCCCGTTCTCGGCCGCGTATTTCCGCTTGTAGCGGAAGTCCATCAGAGTGGACATATGGGGGTCCACCCGCAGGACCACGTCGCCCCCCCGGCCGCCGTCGCCGCCGTCGGGCCCCCCGGCGGCCACATACTTCTCCCGGTGGAAGGACACCGCGCCCCCGCCGCCGTTCCCGGCCCGGACGGTGATGCGGGCGGTGTCGATGAATTGGTTGGCCATAGCGTTCCCTCCTCTTAAGGGGTATCTTTCCCAAAAAAGCGTCCCGGACAGGGTCTGTCCGGGACGTTTCTCGTCGTGCTTACTGCGCGATCTCCACGATGGAGACTTTCTTGCGGTCCTTGCCCATCCGCTCGAACTTCACATGGCCGTCCTTGAGGGCGAACAGGGTGTCGTCGCTGCCCATACCCACGTTGGTGCCGGCGTGGATGTGGCTGCCGCGCTGCCGCACCAGGATGTTGCCGGCCAGCACGAACTGCCCGTCGCCCCGCTTGACGCCCAGGCGCTTGGCCTTGGAGTCGCGGCCGTTCTTGGTGGAGCCGCCGCCCTTTTTGTGGGCGAAGAACTGGATGCTGATCTTCATGTCGCTTTCCGTCCTTTCTGTCAAAGGTTGTCGAGGCTCACGCGTCCTCGTCGTCATCGTCCAGCAGGACGATGAGATTTTCGGGATATTCCTCCGCCACCGACTGGAGGTAGACCATCAGTCCTGCCAGCAGGTTCTGGCAGGTATGCTCGTTGGCCTGGCTCAGCCCGGAGGGGAGCTTCAGGGAGATACTGGCGGTCTTGGGTCTGACCTTCACGGCCGCGCCCAGGCCCAGCACCTCGTTGACGGTACACTCCACCAGCCCCGCGGCGGCGGAGACGGCGGCGCACACGATGTCGCCGCCCTCCTCGGCATAGCCGCTGTGGCCCTTGGCGGAGAAGCCGTCGATCCGGCGGTCCGCCCGGTGGAACGTAACGGTGGTCATGGCTCTCTTACGCCTTGACCGCGGTGATCTCCACCTTGGTGTAGGGCTGACGATGGCCCTGACGCCGGCGGTAGTTCTTCTTGGGCTTGTACTTGAACACCAGGATCTTCTTGCCCTTGCCGTTCTTGACCACGTTGGCGGCCACGGAGGCGCCGGCCACGGTGGGGGCCCCGAAGGTGGCCTTGTCCCCGTCGATGACGGCCAGGACCTTGTCGAAGGTGACGGCCTCGCCGGCCTCGGCGTTCAGCTTCTCGATGTAGAGGACGTCGCCCTCGGTCACCTTGTACTGCTTGCCGCCGGTCTCGATGATTGCGTGCATTGCTTGCACCTGCCTTTCCTTTATTACGGGCTCGCTGTCGGGGGCGGGGATCACTCCCTCTTGCCTGTGGATATACCACACCCATTCAAAGCGGCTTTGATAGTATAGCAAAGGGAAAACCCCGTGTCAAGGGGTCTCCCCTGCGTTTTTCAAAAATTTTTCGTCAGCTCCGCCTGGAATTCCGCCGCCTCCCGTTTGGCGGCGGCCAGCTTGTCCCAGGCGCGGAGGTACTCGTGGGGGTATTTCGGGTTGGTGATGCGCCTGATGTACCCCGTGTCCGGGTCCACCAGCTTGGTGACGCCCCCCGCCCCCAGGGACAGCACCGTCTGCAGTTCCTCCATCATGATGACGTTGTAGGCGCACTCGGTCCCCGGCAGGCACCAGCCCACGTTCTCGAAGGAGCCGGACATATACTTCTGCCGGTAGAGGTAGTAGGGCCGGTATCCCGCCTCCCGGAGCCGCCCCTCCGCCAGCTCCAGCATGGCGGCCACGTCCGCCGGCGGGCACAGGTCCCCGCCTTCCTCGGTGAGGCGGGACCCCTTTTTCAGCGCCAGGGTGTGGACGGTGATGTTGGCCGGGGCCATGTCCAGCACTCTGTCCAGCGTCCGGGAGAACCCCTCCACCGTGTCGGTGGGCAGGCCGGCGATCAGGTCCATATTCACCAGGCCGCCGAACCGTTCGCCCGCCAGGGACATGGCCTCCCGGATCTGGGCGGCGGTGTGCGCCCGGCCCATGGCGGCCAACACGCCGTCCTCCATAGACTGGGGGTTGATGGAGATGCGTTTTATACCGTGGGTTTTCAAAACGTCCAGTTTTGCCGCTGTGATGGTGTCCGGCCGCCCCGCCTCCACGGTGAACTCGCCGCACCGCTCCATGGGCAGGTGTTCCTCAATGGCGGACAGCACCCGGTCCATCTGTTCCGCGCTCAGGGTGGTAGGAGTGCCCCCGCCCATGTACGCGGTGGACACGTGGAGGCCGTGGGCCTTCATCTGCCGCCCCGCCTCTTCGATCTCCCGGCAGAGCAGGTCCACATAGGGCTCCACCATCCCCAGCGCCCCCTTCACGTCGGCGGAGATGAAGGAGCAGTAGGCACACCGGCTGGGGCAGAAGGGGATGCCCACGTACAGGGAAAGGCCGTCTTTGGGCAGCCTGCTTCGGATGGCCAGGGCGGTCTCGGCGCACTCCACGGCCAGTTCGGCCCTCTCCTCTCCCACCCGGTACAGGCCGGTGAGGACGGCCTTGGCCTCGTCCCGGCCGGCGCCGGCGGCCATCCGCCGGGTGGGCAGCTTGACGGGCCGCACCCCGGTGAGCGCCCCCCAGGGGGGCTGGTCGCCCCGGGCCTTCACCCCGGCGTCGTAAAAGGCCATCCGCAGGATGCGCTGGCGCACCCGGTCGTCGGTAAGGCCCCCGGTGAGCTCGGACACATCCGCCCGCCGCTCCCCGGTATAGACCTGCCCCTCCCACCACAGGGTGGCGGAGGCGGTCAGCTCCCCCTCCCGCTCCTCTAACGACAGCTGCAGGGAGGGCGCGCTCCCGTCCGGTTCGCCCTCGGGATATTCCGCCTTTTGTCCGGGAAACAGGGTGAACAGCATCTCCTGGACGGCGTAGGCGTAGGAATGTCCTCGCAGATACAGCCTCATACGCCTTTCATCGCCGCCCGCAGGAAGGGGTTATACTGCCGTTCATGCTCCAGGGTGGACTGTCCCTCGTGGCCGGGGCACACGCGATAGTCCTTCTCCAGCTCCCCCAGCCGCTTCAAAGACGCCATGATCTGCCCCTCGTCCCCGCCGGGGAGGTCGGTGCGGCCCATGGACTCGTTGAACAGGGTGTCCCCGGTGAACAGCACGTCGCCCGCCTCCAGGGTCACCGAACCGGGGGTGTGGCCGGGGGTCTCCAGCACCCTGATGTCCACCCCCGCCACGGCGAGGGCGTCCCCCTCCTTGTATGTGCGGATGTTCCCGAAGGAGCGTACCGAGGGGAAGGTGTCGCCGAACACGGTGACCGTGTCCCCCTCCCCAAGATCGGCGGGATGGCAGTACACCGGCAGATCGGGCCAGCTCGCCCGCAGGCCGGGGATGCCCAGGATGTGGTCGAAGTGGCCATGGGTCAGCAGGACGGCCTCCGGCTCCAGGCCCCGCTCCTTCAGCCAGGCGGCCACCCTGTCCCCGCTGTCGCCGGGGTCCACGATGCCGCAGGCCGCGCCGTCCCCCTCCCGGAAGATGTAGCAGTTGGTGCCGATCATGCCCAGACGCATCACATTGATCTCCATACGCTCACCTCATCACTGATTGCCCTGCTTTTCCAGGAAATAGGACGCCTCCATGTCCGCCACCGCCAGGGCGAAGGCCAGCGGGTACTGCTGGAGGGCCTGGCCCACCATCCGGCTGTCCTCCGGGCCGGAGAACCCCATGTGCCAGCGGATGGCCATGGCCTCCTCCCGGCTGAGCCGCATGAACCCGGACGCGATGTAGACCGACTTCTCCCCGTGGCCGTAGGGCATCCTGTCCTCGTAGTAGAAGGTGGGCACCTTCTCCCACTTGCCGGTGGCGTCGTCCTTCACGTTGCGGGTGCCGGCCTTATAGCAGCCGATCTTGCACAGGTCGTGGAGCAGGGCCACGATGGCCACCGACTCCATGTCGTAGTCCAGGCCGTAGACCTCCTTCACCTGCTGCCGCTCCAGATAGGCCTCCAGGCACCGGAACACGTTGACGCTGTGGTCGCACAGGCCGCCGGCGTAGGCCCCGTGGTACTTGGCGGAGGCGGGCGCGGTGAAGAAGTCGCTACGGTCGGTCAAATAGTCCAGCAGCTCCGCGGCACCCTCCCGATGGATATACTGATTGTATATTTCGATGAATTCATCACGTCCCGGCATCACGCTGTCCCCTTTCCCTGCTCATTTTTGACCTTGGCGGCCTCCGCCCAGGTGACGAAGGTGTTGTCCCTGGGGCCGTCGTGGAGGATGACCCTGGGCGCGGGCAGCACCACGGTGGCGTTGGCGGGCACGTCGAAGGTGACGGCGCAGTTGGCCCCGATGCGGGCGTTGTCGCCGACGGTTACATTGCCGATGATCTTGGCCCCCGCGCCGATATACACGTTTCTGCCGATGGCGGGGGCGCCCCGCCCCCGGCTATCCGGCAGGTTGTTGGAGCCGATGGTCACCTGCTGGAAGATGGTGCAGCCCTCCCCCACCGCGGCCCCGTAGGAGATAAAGATGCCCGCCAGCCCGTGGGGGGTGGCGAAGGGGGCGATCCGCTCCAGGCAGGGGATGCAGGCGTTGTGCTTATCCAAAATCTTCTGGTTGGAATGGGTATACAGAGGCTCCAGCAGCCTCTGTACCCGGCCCCTGGGCCGGACGATCTTCTCCCGGTTCTTCCAAAACTTCTCCACCGGGTCGGGGCAGAAAAACCGCTTGATCTTCCGCAGCAGCTTCCACATGGCGGGCACCTCGTTTCCTCGGGAATGGCGGTTATCTGTATTGTACCCCATCGCCCCCGGATTTGCAAGGGCGCAAAAGGGCCGGACGGTCTCCCGTCCGGCCCTCCTGTTTTATCCCAATTCCTGTTCCGTCCCCGTGAATCCCTCATGTTCCAGGAACGCGGGGATGATCCGCTCCAGCGCCGCCAGTGTCTCGGCGGCGGTCTCCGGCACCTGCACATAGCACATCCACAGCCGACCGTCGGATCCGACCCGATAGGCGAAGCCCAGGGAGCGGGGGGCCGACGCCTCCTGTCCCACCCGGGGCCAGCCCAGCCGCCCGGCCTCGAAGTCGGCCCTGGCCGCCTCCCACAGGGCCGCGGCGTCCGCGCCGGTAAAGGTCATATTGCCGTAGGACCGCCCGTACTCGTACTCGGGGGGCAGCTCGCTGTCCTCGTCGAATTTTTCGCTGTCCCACCAGTCCTGGTTCTGATAGTTCACATACTCCAGATTGTCGACAGGCTTATCAAAACCGTAAAACATTCTCACCAGCGTCCGGTCTTCGTAGATGCGCCTCAGCGCCCAGGCGGGAGAGCCCTCCTGCCCTGCCAGGGCGGAGTCGACGTCAAAGAAGTAGCTCCGGGTCAAAGTGCCGCCGGACTTCAGGTGATAGGTCAGCTTCAGGTCCACATAGCCGGCGGTCTCGCTGGGTGCGCCGTCCTCGTCCCGCTGGTCCACCGCCGCCCGGTGGAGGATGATAAGGTCTTCGATCCGCTCCGGGTCGTCGGTCTCGAAGGTGGGGTCGACGCCGGGATCCCAGCTGCTGTCCAGATCGAGCACGGTGATGCTCGCCACATCGGAGGCCTCCGGGATGCGGATCTCAAAGCCGGTCAAGTCGAAGCACACCACGGCGAACAGGGCGCAGAACACCAGGCCCATCACCGCCGGGCCCCTCCACTTTTTGAACACCCTGAAGCTCTTGTCCAGGATCATCTGGGCGACAAAACAGCCCGCCACCGCCCAGATCACCGAGGCGGCGATCCAGACCACCGTATTGTAGTCCCCCAGGATCAGGGCGGTGAGCCAGCCGAAAAACAGCCCCGCGCAGAAGGACACGCTGTACTTGAACACCGGCTTCATGGGGGCCACCGCCACCACGTCCCCGGCGGTCTCCAGCCGGCGTTTGCGGTACAGCAGGAAGGCCGCCAGCGTCAACACCAGGGCCGCCCCGGCGTAGACCGCCAGCGTCCCGCCGCCCTGGAGGGCGATGGTCCGCGCGCCGTCGGAGATCGTCTCGTCAAAGAGGCTGTCGGGGGAATAGATGAACCCGACCCCCACATCGCTGGCCAGCTTAAAAGCGGGAGTGAGCCACTCCACCACCCGGGGCATAACGCCCTCCATCCAATAGTACCCGTAGTAGAACCGGGAGCAGATGAACTCAAACATCATGATGAGGGCGGCGGCCAGGGCGTTGAAGATGGCGTAGTAGGCCGGCAGAGCCAGGATGTGCCCCGCGAACATCCCGCAGAACACCGCGAAGGAGTAGAAGAAGAACCCTTCGCCGGCGGCGACGACGAACCAGTACAGCGCCGCCATCAGGCAGTTGGCCCCGAAGGCCGCCCCCACCAGCAGGGTCA
>CANQKJ010000032.1 GCA_947624465.1 uncultured Oscillospiraceae bacterium | reverse complement strand
CCGATTCAAGGGCCTGGGCGAGATGGACCCCCACGAGCTGTGGGAGACCACCATGGACCCGGAGCGCCGGTCCCTCCGCCGGATCACTCTGGAGGACGCGGTGGCCGCCGACCAGATCTTCACCGTCCTCATGGGGGAGCAGGTGGAGCCGAGAAAGGCGTGGATCGAGCTGAACGCCCGCAACGCCGACGCCGCCAATCTGGACTACTGACGAGGTAACCGTATGGCACACAACAGAGATTACAAGCCCGAGGACATCGCCTTTCCCAACCAGGTCATCACCGAGTCCGAGCTGGTGGGGGAGATGGAGAAGTCCTACATCGAATACGCCATGTCCGTCATCGTGGGAAGAGCGCTCCCCGACGTGCGTGACGGCCTGAAGCCCGTCCACCGCCGCATCCTCTACACCATGTATGAGAGCGGCCTCACCTCCGACAAGCCCTTCAAGAAGTCCGCCACCTGCGTGGGCGACGTGCTGGGCAAATACCACCCCCACGGCGACGCGTCGGTGTACGACGCCCTGGTCCGTCTGGCCCAGAACTTCTCCATGCGCTATATGCTGGTGGACGGCCACGGCAACTTCGGCTCGGTGGACGGCGACCCCCCGGCGGCCTACCGTTATACCGAGGCCCGCCTGGCCAGGATCGCCAATGAGATGCTCCGGGACATCGACAAGGAGACGGTGGACTGGCAGCCCAACTTCGACGAGTCCCGCCAGGAGCCCCGTGTCCTGCCCTCCCGGTTCCCCAATCTGCTGGTGAACGGCTCCTCCGGCATCGCCGTGGGCATGGCCACCAACATCCCGCCCCACAACCTGCGGGAGGTCATCGACGCCGTCATCTGCGTACTGGACAACGAGAACGCCACCCTGGACGACCTGATGGAGCATATCAAGGGCCCCGACTTCCCCACGAGAGGCATTATTATGGGCCGGTCCGGCATCCGGGCGGCCTACGCCACCGGCCGGGGCAAGGTGGTGGTCCGGGCCAGGGCCGACTTTGAGGAACACGGCAAGGACCGGGTGCGCATCATCGTGTCCGAGCTGCCCTATCAGGTGAACAAGCGCCAGCTCATCAAGAACATCGCCGAGCAGGTGAAGGACAAGCGGCTGGAGGGCATCTCCGACCTGCGGGACGAGACCGACCGCAACGGTATGCGCATCGTCATCGAGCTGAAGCGGGACGCCAACCCCCAGGTGGTCCTCAACCGGCTGTACGCCCAGACCGCCCTCCAGTCCAACTTCTCCATCATCCTGCTGGCCCTGGTCAACGATCAGCAGCAGCCCAGGGTCCTCACCCTCCGCCAGATTTTGGACGAGTATATCGCCCACCAGGAGGACGTGCTCATCCGCCGCACCCGGTACGACCTCCGCAAGGCCCGGGAGCGGGCCCACCTGTTGGAGGGCCTGCTCATCGCCCAGGACAACATCGACGAGGTCATCCGCATCATCCGCACCAGCTACGACAACGCCAAGCAAAGGCTGATGGAGCGGTTCAGCCTGGACGACGTGCAGGCCCAGGCCATCTGCGATATGCGGCTCATCGCCCTCCAGGGCCTGAACCGGGAGAAGCTGGAGGCGGAGTACAAGGAGCTGGAGGAGAAGATCGCCTACTACGAGCGCCTTTTGGCCGACGAGGCCCTGCTCCGCCAGGTGCTGAAGGACGAGCTTATCGAGATCCGGGACAAATACGAGGACGACCGCAAGACCGAGATCGGCGCGGTGGAGAACGACCTGGACATCGAGGACCTGATCACCGAGGAACAGTCGGTGTTCACCATGACCATGGGCGGCTACATCAAGCGCACCAGCGCCAGCGAGTACGCCGCCCAGGGCAAGGGCGGCATGGGCCGCAAGGGCATGGCCACCCGTGAGGAGGACTACGTGACCGACGTGTTCACCGCCTCCACCCACGACTATATCCTCTTTTTCACCGACAGGGGCCGGGTATTCCGCAAGAAGGGCTACCAGATCCCCGAGGCGGGCCGCACGGCGCGGGGCACCAACATCGTCAACGTGCTCCAGGTGGAGCCGGGGGAGAAGGTCTCCGTCATGCTCCACACCCGGGACATCACCACCGAGGGGGACCGGTATCTCACCATGTTCACCCGGAACGGCACGGTGAAGCGGATGGACGCCGCGAAGCTCAAAAACCTCCGCAACAACGGCCTGCGGGTCATTACCCTGGACGAGGGGGACGAGCTCATCACCGTCAAGGAGACCGACGGGAACATGGATCTGCTCATCGCCACCCACGACGGCATGGCCGTCCGCTTCAAAGAGACCGACGTGCGGCCCCTGGGCCGGCAGGCCATGGGCGTGCGGGGCATCCGCCTCCGAGAGGGGGACTATGTGGTGGACGCGGCCCGGGCCTGGCCCGACCGCACGGTGCTCACCGTCACTGAGAACGGCTTCGGCAAGCGCTCCCCCGTGGAGGATTACCGGGTCACCAACCGGGGCGGCCTGGGCATCAAGAACTACCAGCTCACCGGGAAGACCGGCAAGGTGGCGGGGGTCAAGGTGGTCACCGGCGAGGAGGACCTGCTGCTGGTCACCCAGTCCGGCACCCTGATCCGCACCCCGGCCGACGGCGTACGGCTCACCGGTCGGGCCGCCCAGGGGGTCATCGTCATGCGCTTCAAGGAGGAGGGCGACCGGGTCATCGCCATCGCCCTGGCCGACCGGGAGGACCAGCCGGAGAGCGCCGGGGAGACAGAGGCCCCGGAGGCCCCCGCTGAGGAGTGAGCGCCATGAAACGCCACATCAAATACCGGCCCAACAAGGCCGTCGGGGCCTTCGGCGTGGTCTGGGGCTGCGTCTTTATCCTGATCGGCCTGCTGGTGGTCATTCCCGTCTTCGGCGCCTTCGGGGTGCTGTGGACGCTGCTGGCCGTGGTCATCACCGTGGTCAACGGATACCAGGCCTTCGGCAAGAAATATATCGGTCCGGACATCACCATCGAGGACGAGGAGACGAAGCCCGCCCGGCCCGATCCCTCCTTCGATCCCCGGGCCGCCGACCATGAGCACATCACCGAGGCCTCCTACGGCCACACGCCCCAGAAGCGCATGGAGCAGCTGGAGACCTTGAAGGAGGCCGGCCTCATCACCGAAGAGGAGTACCGGGAGAAGCGGAAAGAGATTTTGGGCGACCTGTGATTTCACCGGGATGTCAAGAAACATTTGACATTTCGCCCGTTTTCATGTACCCTTATAACAGGAAAAGGAAACGCCGATGAAAACAGTCACTCTCTACACCGACGGCGCCTGCTCCGGCAACCCCGGCCCCGGCGGCTGGGGGGCCATCCTGCTGTATGGCCGCCACAAAAAGGAGTTGTCCGGCGGGGAGGCGTCCACCACCAACAACCGCATGGAGCTCACCGCCGTCATCCGGGGGCTGGAGGCCCTCACCGAACCCTGCATCGTGGACCTGTGGTCCGACTCCAGGTATGTCGTGGACGCGCTGGACAAGGGCTGGGCCAGGAGCTGGAAGGCCAGGGGCTGGGTGAAGGGGGACAGGAACCCCGCCCTGAACCCCGATCTGTGGGACCGGCTGCTGGCCCTGTGCGAAAAGCACACCGTCCGCCTCCACTGGGTCAAAGGCCATTCCGAGAATCCATATAACAACCGGTGCGACGAAATGGCCGTATCGGAGTGGCAGAAGATAAAGGGCGAAGCCTGATCTTATTTCCAAACCGCCGGGGGCGGAAAAGATAAACAAGAAAAATAAAGAAAGAAGGAAACCAGCATGGGCAAGTTTGTGATCAGTCCGGCCAAGAACGGCGAGTACGTCTTCAATCTGAAGGCTGGCAACGGCGAGGTCATCCTCTCCGGCGGCGAGACCTATTCCTCTGTGGACGCCGCCAAGGGCGGCTGCGAGTCCGTGAAGAAGAACGCCAACGTCCACGTGGAGGACCAGACCAAGGAGGGCTATGAGACCCTGACCCACCCCAAGTATGAGCTGTACCAGGACAAGGGCGGCGAGTACCGTTTCCGCCTGAAGGCCAGCAACGGCGAGAACATCGGCCGCAGCGAAGGCTACAAGGCCAAGGCCAGCGCCCTGAACGGCATCGAGTCCGTGGGCAAGAACGCCCCCGACGCCCCCATCGTGGTGGAGGAAGAGTAATCGAATACACCCGCGCACAGGGAAAGGGCGCCGGCCTGAGCCGGCGCCCTTTTTTAGCGGTAACATCTTCTCAAAGGAGAAAACCCTCAGTCACCGCCTGCGGCGGCGACAGCTCCCTTTGCGAAGGGAGCTTGGTACGTTTCCTGCACTGCGCTGCGAATTCCGTACCAACCCCCTTTCGCAAAAGGGGGTGGCATTTGCGAAGCAAATGACGGGGGATTTTCCCTTTTTAATAATTACTCCTCATCCTCCTGCGCGGTCACCGCGATGTTCAGCTCGTCCAGCTGAGCCTGGGTGACGGCGCCGGGCGCGCCCATCATCACGTCCTGGGCGTTCTTGTTCATGGGGAAGGGGATGACCTCCCGGATGGTCTCCGCGCCGCACAGCAGCATGACCATCCGGTCCACGCCGGGGGCGATGCCCGCGTGGGGGGGCGCCCCGTAGCAGAAGGCGTTGTACATGGCGGGGAATTTGGCCTTCACATCGTCCTCCCCCAGGCGGACGAGCCGGAAAGCCTCGATCATGATCTCCGGGTCGTGGTTCCGCACCGCGCCGGAGGACAGCTCCACCCCGTTGCACACCAGGTCGTACTGGAAGGCGGTGATGGTCAGCGGGTCGATCTCCCCGGCCGCCGCCTTTTTCAGCACCTCCAGCCCGCCGTTGGGCATGGAGAAGGGGTTGTGGCAGAACTCCAGCTCGCCGGACTCCTCGCCGATCTCGTACATGGGGAAGTCCACGATCCAGCAGAACTCGTACCGCTCCCGGTCCATATGGGCGGGGCAGAAGGCCCCCAGCTTATTGCGGAGGACGCCGGCGGTTTTTTGGGCGGCAAGCAGATTTCCGGCGGTGAGACCCACGAAACAGCCCGGCGTCAGCCCCAGAGCGGAGACCACCTGCTCCCTGATGGGCTGCACGAACTTGGCGATGCCGCCCACCATCTCGCCGTTCTCGTCGTACCGGAACCAGTAGGCCTTCTGGCCCGCCTGGACCTCCACGTCGGCGCACAGCTTGTCGATCTGCTTCCGGGTGCCCTCGAAGCCGGACACCACGATGGCCTTGACGGTGTTTCCCTCAAAGGGCGGGAACCCGCAGCCGGACAGCAGCTCGGTGGCGTCGGTCAGCTCCAGGTCGATGCGCAGATCGGGCTTGTCGGTGCCGTACCGGTCCATGGCCTCTAAGTAGGGGATGCGCCGGAAAGGGGCCTCGGAGGCCACGTTATAGGTCCCGTATTTTGCGAAGATGGGGGGCAGCACCCGCTCCAGCACGGCGAACACGTCCTCTTGGCCGGCGAAGGCCATCTCCATATCCAACTGGTAGAATTCGCCGGGGGAGCGGTCGCCCCGGGCGTCCTCGTCCCGGAAGCAGGGGGCGATCTGGAAATAGCAGTCGAAGCCGGAGGTCATCAGGAGCTGCTTGAACTGCTGGGGCGCCTGGGGCAGGGCGTAGAACTTGCCGGGGTGTTTTCTGCTGGGCACCAGGTAGTCCCTGGCCCCCTCGGGGGAGGAGGCGGTGAGGATGGGGGTGGTGATCTCCAAAAAGCCCTCGCCGATCATGGCGGAGCGCAGCGCCGCCACCACCTGGCACCGCAGGACGATGTTCTTCTTGACCTCCGGGTTGCGCAGGTCCAGATAGCGGTACTTCAGCCGGATGGCCTCGTCGGCCTCGGTGGAGCGGTTGATCTGGAAGGGCAGCTCATTGTACCGGCAGCGGCCCAGCACCTCGATCTTTTCCGGGGAGATCTCGATATCGCCGGTGGGCAGCTTGGGATTCTTGCTGTCCCGCTCCCGGACCACGCCCTCCACCGAGATGGTGCTCTCCTTGTTGATGCCCTTGACCTGGGCCATGAGGGCCTCGTTCTCGATGACCACCTGGGTGGTCCCGTAGAAGTCCCGGAGGATGACGAAGGCGAAGTTCTGCCCCACCTCCCGGACGTTTTCCATCCAGCCCACCAGCTTGACCCGCTGGCCAACGTGTTCCATCCGCAGTTCGCCGCAGGTGTGGGTGCGCATCTGAACCATGTAAATCAACTCCAGTTTGTGATATTACTATAAAATAATACGGAATGAAATCTAATTGTCTGTTGCTTGATTGTCCTCGGCGGAAGAGGGGAGAGGTTCAGCGACCTCTCTCTTTGCAGAGCGGCCCGCCAGGTAGTCCAGCGAGACTTGATAGAGATTGGCCAAACGAAAGAAAGTTTCAAGCGAAGGATACTGATTGCCAGCTTCGATCCGCTGATACTGCCGCAAAGAGATGTCGATTGCGCGAGCGACCTTTTCCTGACTCATGCCTGCTTCTTCCCGGAGCGCACGCATGGTTTCAAAGATTTTAGGGTGCAATATAACCATCCTTCCCTTGACACGATAAGATTGTCGTGATACTATTATCGTGAAAAAACAATCACACAAGGAGGGCTTAAAATGTCTGAACTCATGGATTTGCTGTTCGACCATTATAGCACAAAATTTCCCACAGAGAAAGGGCCATCTGAGACGGAGCGGGAAATGTACCGGCGATTGCAGGACCTTGCGGGGGCGGACGCGGCCGTCAAAATCTGGGATGCCGCCACGGCCTCGGTGGCGGATGAGAACGACCAGTGTTTCGCCGCGGACGTCAAAACGGGGTTCGCCCTCGCGGTGGAACTGCTCATTTCTCCAGGTCCTTAATGGGCGCCGCGCCCTGTCCGGCGGCCACCCCGTCCTTCACCAGCGCAACGGCCTCCTCCGGGAGCAGCATCGTCTGCCGCCCGGTCCGCATATCCTTGACGGACGCGGCGTGGTGGGCGATCTCATCCTCCCCCAGCAGCGCCACATAGGGGATGTTCAGCTTGTCCGCGTAGGACAGCTTCTGCTTGAACTTCCGCTGCTCGGTGTAGAGCTGGACCCGTACGCCCGCCCCCCGCAGGGCGGTGGCGAAGGAGATGGCCGGGGCCAGGTCGTCGGTCATGGGGATGACCAGCACGTCCGCCGGGGCGGTGTTCAGCGCCTCGTTCAGGTAGCCCTGCTCCTCCAGCACGTAGAACAGCCGGGTCAGGCCGATGGAGATGCCCACTCCGGGGAGTTGTTTATCGGTATAATATTCCGCTAAGTTATCGTATCTGCCCCCGGAACAGATGGACCCAATCTCCGGGTGGTCCAGCATGGCGGTCTCGTAAACGGTGCCGGTGTAGTAGTCCAGCCCCCGGGCGATGGTCAGGTCCACCGTGAAGTGGTCCTCGGGCACCCCGAAGGCGGACAGATATTTCACCACGGTGGTCAGCTCGTCCAGGCCGGCGTCAAAGGTCTCGTTCCCGCCTCGGTAGCCCTCCAGAGCGGCAAGGACCTCCCCTTGACCGCCCTTGATGCCGATGAACTTCAAAATCTCCCCGGCCTGTTCGGCGGTGAGGCCGATCTCCTCGTCCGTGAGCAGCTCCGCCACCTTGTCCGGCCCGATTTTGTCCAGCTTATCCACGGTCCGCATGATGCCCCCGGACTTGTCCGACAGCCCCAGCATGGCGTAGAACCCGTTGAGGATTTTCCGGTTGTTTACCCGGATCTGAAAGCGCTTCAGCCCCAGGGCGTTAAAGGTGTTGTAGATGATGGCGGGGATCTCCGCCTCGTTGACGATGTCCAGCTTCCCGTCCCCGATCACGTCGATATCCGCCTGATAGAACTCCCGGAACCGGCCCCGCTGGGCCCGCTCCCCCCGGTAGACCTTGCCGATCTGGAACCGGCGGAAGGGGAAGGTCAGCTCCCCGTAGTGGAGGGCCACATACTTGGCCAGGGGCACCGTCAGGTCGAACCGCAGGGACAGGTCGCTGTCCCCCTTGGTGAGGCGGTAGATCTGCTTCTCCGTCTCGCCGCCGGCCTTGGCCAGCAGCACCTCGCTGGCCTCGATGATGGGGGTGTCCAGGGGGGTGAAGCCGTACAGGGCGTAGGACTTCCGCAGCAACTCCGCCATCCTCTCGAATTGGACCTGCTTCTCCGGCAGCAGCTCCATAAAGCCGGAGAGGGTCCTCGGTTTCTGTTTCGCCATAGCGATCCTCCTTGAGGGGCCGTCGGACAAAACAGATGCTCTCATCCCACAGCCATGGGACGAGAGCAATGCTGTGTCGCGGCGGCGTTCGATAACTTAAAGTATAATAATTTGAAAAGACAACAGACAGTTTATACCCGCAGGGGGGTGGTGGGCTTGATGAGCTCCCGCCAGTCCAGATCGCCACGGGCCAGGCCGTGCATGAGCATCTCGGCGGTGGCGGCGTTGGTGGCGATGGGCACGTTGTGCTGGTCGCACAGCCGGGTGATATAGGCCAGGTCCTGGTCCAGCTCATCGGAGGTGGGGTCGTTGAAAAACAGTACCATGTCGATCTCGTCATAGGCGATGCGGGCGCCGATCTGCTGGCAGCCGCCGTGGGCGTGGGCAAGGAAGAGCTGGACGGGCAAACCGGTGGCGTCGGCCACCAGACGGCCGGTGCGGCTGGTAGCGCACACCGTGTGCTTGGACATGATGCCGCAGTAGGCGATACAGAACTGCACCATCAGTTCCTTCTTGTTGTCGTGGCTCATCAGCGCGATATTCATGGGATCGTCCCTTTCTATGGAGGATGTCAGCGGATACGCAGCAGGGGCGTCCGCTGGCCGAGCAAACGTTTGGCGATATTCAGATAGGCGGGCGAGGCCCCCTTGCAGGAGGCCAGCACCATGGGCTCTCCCGCGGCGGCGGCCACGGTCACGTGGGCGTCCTCAGGCACCACCCCCAGCAGGGGCAGCCCGGCGGTGTCCATGGCGCTGTCCAGAGAGGTGCGCAGGGTGCGGATGAGGCTGGGCTTCACCCGGTTCATCACCAGGTGGATGTCCCCCACCTGCCCCATCAGCTCGCTGACGGTGCGCTGGGCGTCCCGCAGGGCGGCGGCGTCCACGGCGGACACCACGATGGCCCGGTCGGCGGCGGCCTTGGCCAGCCGGAAGCCGGTCCCCAGCCCGGCGGGGGAGTCCATCAGCACGAAGTCGAAGCAGTCCTTGGCCTCGCCGATCACCGTGCGGAAGGCGGCCTCGTCCAGCCCTTCCTCGGACAGGGGGGCGGTGAGCAGGTACAGCCCCCGGACGCCGGGGTGCTCCACCGCCGCGTTCAGCAGGGAGCAGCGGCGGGCCATCACGTCGGAGAAGTCCATGGCGGCCCGGTCGGACAGGCCCAGCACCAGGTCCAGGTTCCGCAGGCCGATGTCCACGTCCACGCACAGCACCCGGCGGCCCAGGGCAGCCAGACAGCCGGCCACCCCGGCGGTGACCGAAGTCTTGCCGGTGCCGCCCTTGCCGGATGTGACCATGATGGCGGTGCCCATAGGCGCCCTCCTCTCCAGATGATAGCATGATTTCCCGCCAATGGCAACTAAAACTTCAAAAAACCATCCAAAACGGGGAAATATTTTGCGAAAATGCCGAAAAACGCGGAAATTTGTGCTTATAAAGGATGATTTTGGATTTTTGCCCACCGCCGGGGGTATCGCGCCGGGGTGCCGGCGATCTTCTCTACGACCACCAGCCGCCGCTGTTCGCTCCGCCCGGGGATGACGTAGGGGCATATCCCCGCCGCCCGTCCGCCCAGCAGGGCGATGGCGGCCTGCGCCCCCTCCAGCTCGGCGGCCGCCTCCGGCCCCTTCATGGCCAGGAAGCGCCCTCCCACCTTGACGAAGGGCAGGCACAGCTCGCACAGCACCCGCAGTTCGGCCACGGCCCGCGCCGCGGCGAAGTCGAAGGTCTCCCGGAGGCCAGGGTCATGCCCCGCCTCCTCCGCCCGGGCGTGGAGGGTGGCCACCCGGTCCAGGTCCAGCGCCTCCGCCGTTTCCTCCAGCCAGTCCAGCCGCTTGTTCAGGCTGTCCAGCAGGGTGACCGACAGGGAGGGCGCCAGGATCTTCAACGCCAGTCCGGGAAAGCCCGCTCCGGTGCCCACATCGATGAGGGACTTTCCGTCCAGGTCGGCAAAGCGCAGCAGGGCGGCGCAGTCCAGCATATGGAGGGCGGCCACGTCCTCCGGGGCCGTGATGGCGGTCAGGTTCATCACCTGATTCTTTTCCAGGAGCCGCCGCCCGTACTCCGCCAGCAGGGCGGGGGCGCCGGGCGCGGCCCGGTCCGTCAGGCCCATCTCTGCCAGTCCCGCCCGGATGAGCTGTTCCACCGCTCTCACCCCGCGAAGGCGGCGATCAGCGCCGGGACGCCCATAAGCAGCCCGAAGGCGATGCCGGCGGCACAGACGATCAGCGCCACCGCGCCGCCCGCCACGCCGCCGTAGGCGGCGCCCAGCTTCAGCCGCCGGACCGTCACCACCAGCAGCGCCGTACACACCGGCACCAGGAACAGGGGGAAGACCCCCGGCAGGTCCCGTCCGGGGAAGTACAGGGCGAACCACAGGATCCCCAGGAGCATGAGCATATAGGCCACGCCCATCCAGGCCGCCGCCCGCTTTTCGAAGGAGGCCGGCTCGTAGGAGCGCTTTTCCTCCTCTATGGAGTTGTCGTCCTCAGTTTCGAGGGGTTCGCGGTCCAAATCGGCCATGGGGTCCTCCGTTCAAGGGGAATTCAGCGTCGATCACTTCTGGTCCTTCAGCAGGTCCCGGATTTCGGTGAGCAGCTTCTCCTCGGCGGAGGGCTCGGGGGGAGCGGCGGGGGCCTCCTCTTCCTTCTTCTTGGCGGCGTCCATGGCCTTGTTCACCGCCTTGACGATGAAGAACACCACCAGGGCCAGGATCAGGAAGTTGATGACGGCGGAGATGAAGTTGCCGTAGTTCAGGGTGTTGGGGGCGGTGTCAGGGGCCGGGGGGAAGATGGAGGGCAGGGGGATGCTCATGGCGGAAAAGTCCACGCCGCCCAGGAAGATGGACACGATGGGCATGATCACGTCGTTGGTCAGGGAGGTGGTGATGGTACTGAACGCGCCGCCGATGATGACGCCGACGGCCAGCCCAAGCACGTTGCCCTTGTTGATAAAGGCCTTGAACTCGTCGATAAACTTTTTCATAGGTACAGTCCTCTCTTTTTTGTTGTGCGCTTTGCGGCGTTGAATGTTTCACGTGAAACACGTCGTCGCCAGCTCCGTATCGTTCGCTTCCGCCTGGGGCGAAAGCTCGCTCGCTCCGCGGCTCCTCCTTCCCCCACAAAGCACAGGGCGGCTTTGCGGGGACCCCATTTGGGCCAGCTCCGTATCGTTCGCTTCCGCCTGGGGCGAAAGCTCGCTCGCTCCGCGGCTCCTCCTTCCCCCACAAAGCGCAGGGCGGCTTTGCGGGGACCCCATTTGGGCCAGCTCCGTATCGTTCGCTTCCGCCTGGGGCGAAAGCTCGCTCGCTCCGCGGCTCCTCCTTCCCCCACAAAGCGCAGGGCGGCTTTGCGGGGACCCCATTTGGGCCAGCTCCGTATCGCTCGCTTCGCCTGGAGCTTATTCCTTCTCCGGGTCGGGGATGATGTCGGCCAGGTCCACGCTGTCGTCGAACATCTCGGCCTCGGCGGGGTCCGGGGCGGGAACCTCGGCCGCGTCGTCAGGGGCGGCGGCCTCCTCCGGGGTCAGGCCGGGCAGGATGGACACCTCCACCTGGGTGCCGCCGTCCTCCGGGTTAGGGGCCTTCACGGCGGTCCAGGCCAATGCCTTCATGGTGGTCACCCCGGTCTCCTCGTCCTTCTCCACCTGATAGGGGATGAGGGCCGCGGCGGCGGCCACGCCGGCGATGGCGGCCAATGCTTTCCAGAGTTTCATGACGATTTCTCCTCTCGTTGTGATATGGTATCTGGGTCGGACAAACGCTCAGTGCTTGGGGGTGAGGACCTTGGTCCCGCCCATGTAGGGCCACAGCACCTCGGGGATCTTCACGCTGCCGTCGGCCTGGAGGTTATTCTCCAGCAGGGCGATGAGCATCCGGGGCGGGGCCACCACGGTGTTATTCAGGGTGTGGGGCAGATACATACCGTTTTCGCCCTTCACCCGCATCTTCAGGCGGCGGGCCTGGGCGTCGCCCAGGTTGGAGCAGGAGCAGACCTCAAAGTACTTCTGCTGCCGGGGAGACCAGGCCTCGATGTCGCAGGACTTGACCTTCAGATCGGCCAGGTCGCCGGAGCAGCACTCCAGCTGCCGCACGGGGATATCCATGGAGCGGAACAGCTCCAC
>CANQKJ010000031.1 GCA_947624465.1 uncultured Oscillospiraceae bacterium | reverse complement strand
AGAGAATGCTGTGTTAGTGGCACCTGTATTTCATCCCCTTTGGTGCCTTGTAGCGCAGCGGAAAGGAATGGTCATAAAGTATGAAAACTATGTACATCCCTTGTGGGGAAACCGTCGTCTATGAGTCCCTGGCCACCGACCATCTGGTGGTGGATGGCTGCCTCCGTGTGACCAACGATGTGCGGGCCAATTCCATCACCGGTCACGGCGTGGTGATCGCCGGAAAGGTTTCCGCCGATGACATCTGCGTGGATGAGGTAGAGGCCGCCTCCGTCGTCTGCCGGCGCCTGCTGGTCAAGCGGGTGGAAACGCCCGAACTGTTCGCCTCGGAGAGCGCCGCGGCATCCTGCTGCATGGCGGCTTCCTACGTGGAGACGCCCCGCCTTATCGTGGCCGTCAGCGAGATCGACGAGGTCAAAGCCGATGAGGTGATCCATCTGGCCGCCAGGAAGCACAGCCTGTTCGGGCTGCTTTTCCTGGCAGAACTCCGCTCCCTGCTGACCGCGCTGATCGCCAGGATCAAGAGCATCGAGGTGGTGGGCGAAGAACATACACCAGAGGCCGGAAAGGCTTCCGAAAAGGGTACCGTCCGTGAGGTCAATACGGAGAGCACCGACACCAAAACGCCTGAACAGGAGGAACCCGTGGATGAGGAACTCAACCGTGTGGTGAACCTGTTCAAGCTGTCGCGGGAGAACGGCTACACCCTCCGGCTCATTCCCGGCACCCCGGAGCAGAATGCACCCAGGTTCGACAAGGATACCGGGGAAATTATCCGCCCCGCCGCATGACCATGGAGCAGAACGACATGAACGGTCAGCCTGAACAGGAGCAGGAACGTCTTTATGTCATAGACCAGTTGACGGAACTTCAGGGAAAGATCGTCCGGCTGGCTCAGGAGATGGTAGTGCGGAGGGCCAAAGTCGAAAAGTACCGCCGAGAGAATCCGGCCACAGCAAAAGATGTCTATTCCGAACTTCAGAAGATTCGGGGCAGCTTGGTGAAGGCCCTGGCCGACGCCCGCCTGTTCCTCATGGAATCAGAGGAGGCAGGTCTGGCCGTGACCGCCGGAAAGCTGTCCGCCGGGCTGTCCCGCTTTGACCTTATGAGTACCGGGTATAAGCCGGTCTATGAGGCGCTGCGGCAGTTCGCCGGGCTTCTGCCGGTGGGCGGCAAGGCGAACGCCGCGGTCATCGGCAGGCTGATGAACAACGTAAAGATGGGCTATTACCCCACCGACCCGGACAACATCGCGCTTATGCTGAAAGGCATCCGGTTCCCGGAAGGGGTCACCACCAATCTGCTGGATCCCTGCTGCGGCTGCGGCAAGGCCCTGCGCCAGCTTGCCCAGGGCAACAACTGTTATGCCTACGGTGTGGAACTGGACGAATACCGGGCAGAGGAGGCTCAGACCCGCCTTCATCGGGTGGGCTTCGGCAGCTTCTTTCACAGCCGGATCAGCCATGAGGCGTTCCATCTGCTGTTCCTCAATCCGCCCTACCTGTCCGTCCTCAATGAGAGCGGCGGGCGGGCGCGGCATGAGAAGCGGTTTCTGGTGGAGAGCCTGCCCTATCTGGCCCAGGGCGGCCTGCTGATCTATGTCATCCCATATTATCGCCTGACCTCGGACATCTGCCGGATCCTCAGCGACAACTTTGACGACCTCTCCGTCTGGCGCTTTACCGACGGCGAGTTCAGAAAGTTCAAACAAGCGGCGGTGTTTGGCGTCCGCAAACCACGGGATACGGAACCTCTGGACACAGGATGGCTGGAGCGGTGCGCGTACAGCCCGGATGAAATACCGGAGCTGACAGAACTGCCAGAGGGCCGGTACGCGCTGCCGGGCCGGGTTTTGGAGGTGCAGACCTTCAAGGGCGAACGGTTCAATGAGAAGGAACTGGAACAGCAGCTTCGCCGCTCGGACAGCTTCTCGCGGCTTATGATGCGCAGCGAGCTGGACAGCGGGGTAAAACGTCCGCCTCTTCCCCTCTCAATCAGCCAGATCGGATTGGTGGGGGGCTCCGGGATGATCAACGGACTGATCCCCTGTGACACGCCCCACATCATCAAGGGCCGGATCGTCAAGGTCAAGCGGACCGAGAGTGAGAATCAGTTCAGCGCCGCTGGGAACTACATGGGCAGCGAGGTGAAAGAGACCATATCCAACAAAATGATCTTCAACGTTTTGACGCCAAACGGCTTCAAGGCGTTGACATGAGAGGAGGCAGTAAAAATGATCCAAGGAAAATTCCCGTGCGGGCGGCTTCTTGCCACCCCGGGCGTGTTGTCCGCGGTGTCAAGGATCGAGATCAACCGTGCCATCGGACAGCACCTTTGCGGTGACTGGGGTATTTTATGCGACTCGGACAAGCGGCTGAACGATCAGGCGCTAAAAGACGGCGACAGGCTGCTCTCGGCCTATGAGGACAGGAACGGACGAAAGTTCTGGATCATCACAGAGGCGGACCGATCGGCAACCACTGTCCTTCTGCCGGAAGAATACTGACAGGGGAGGAGATTCTGTGAAAATCAATTTGCAGGCGTTCTGTCGAAGCCTGAACGCAGCGGAGGAACGGGAGACCGTGCCCTTTACTCAGTGCAACAGCTACCTGATAGAGCATATCATTCGCCCGTATCTCAGCAGCAAGAAGATACTTGTCCGGGACATTGACTTTGAGCGGTTTGACCTGGACGATGTTCATGACCTGTATCACATCTTTGAGGAACGGGATCGCGTGGAATGGAAATTGAGGCAGCTTGCTGAACGAGCCTGGAAACTCCAACCCCAGGCTCGTTCAGTCCGCAGCTTTTGCTGAGGTGGGCCATGTGTCAGATCGATCCGTGTTTGATCCAGAATCTGCGGATGCTCAAACAGCTTTATGACGGCGGGCATCTGAAGAAACTGATGGCCCGATATGAGAACGCCGAGCTGGACGACGAATGGTTATCCCTGACATGGGAGGCCTTGGGATGTGTGTTTGAAGAAATACACCCCTATTACAACAGTGAGGACGAAATCGGAACTTATGTGTTTTTCGACCCTGTTATCACGGCGTTTGTACGGATGTGCCGTCGGTGTGAGACAGAGAAAGAAAATGACCCGAATCTGGCCCAGAGATTACAGAACGCGTATAACGACATGGATGAGTGCTTCTGCCTGGAGTCTTATGATTACGGCCTTCGTCTGCCGGAGAGAGGCCGGGAACGGCTGGTATTCCTCTATGGAGAGGAGTTCTGCGGTGAGGAGGAATTGCCCGGAGCGTTGGCGGATGCCTACGATACGATGCAATACCACACGGACCGGCTGCGGGACGCCCTCGCTCAGCGGGAGAAGGTCATTCAACTGCCTGTCATGGAAATAAAAAAGGAGGCGGCATAGCAATGGAATTGACGATCCGGATCTCGCCCGATGAGGCAGAGATTACGGTGGAGAAAAACATCAATGGCGTGATCGCCCGGAAGACCGTCAGTGAGGAGCAGCTATTCTCCAGCATTCTGGAAAGCCGCCAGATTGAGGAGGCCAGACCCACGGGGCTGCTGCCTCTCGGCTGTATCGCTGCTACGCTGGGGCAGAACCATGTTTGGTACTTCATCCGCTATCCCGAACTGTATGCGGACATTACCTACATGGACACCGAATATCCCCACTTCCCGCTGCCTCGGCTGGTGTTTGGTATCCAATACCTGCCTCGGGAACAGAAGGTGGCGCTGACCGCCCTCTGCGTGGTGAAGGATGAACGGCTGACGCCGGACACCCCGCTGTTCCGCTACCCATTTTCCAATGTGGGCAGCGGCGATCTCATCTGTATAGGGAACAACGCCTTGCCGGTCTATAAGGACCCGACACGGCTGCACACGCTGACGGCGTTCATCCTGCGTCTGCCAAACAACAACGACCACTATTCGGCGAACAACAACCGTATGAAAGCCGAGTATCGAGACTTGTTGGAGATGATGAAGGACAGGGAGCCGGCGGCGTACTACACGGACGTGCTGGTGGAGAGCGGACGAACGCTCAAAGATTTTATGAACAGGAGTTGAGCAAATGGAACAAATGGGGCCCAGAGAGATCCAAGCTGCGCTGGCCATGCCCTTTGCCCCGGAGGATCTGGAGTGGCGGCTGCAACAGGTCAACAAGGAAAAGCTGTGGGGCATCGCCGTCCCCTATGTGACCAACCGGGCAATTCAATCCCGTCTTGATGAGGTCGTAGGGCCGGAGAACTGGCGAAACGAGTACCGCCCCTGGCACGGGACCAAGACCAAGGACGCCCAGCTGTGCGGGATCTCCATCTGGTTCGAGGGCCGCGACTGGATCACCAAGTGGGACGGAGCCGAGGATTCGGACATCGAGCCTGTTAAGGGCGGCCTGTCCGACTCCATGAAGCGGGCCGCTGTCCAGTGGGGCATTGGCCGGGTGCTGTACAGCATGGACACGGTCTTTGTGGACGTGGAGCAAAAAGGAAACAGCTATGTGATCAAGCCCAGTGGCCGTGCCAAGCTGGATAGGGCCTATCTGGACACGCTGGAGAAGCTGGGACTCACCCCGGCAAAACCCGGCGGCGTCCAGTCCCAGCTTACCCCGCGGCAGACCGGCGAGGCGGAGAAAAAGCAAAGAGCCAAAAATCAGTCCGGCGGAAAAAAAGATCAACCCGCGCCAGGTGGAAAGATCCGCCGCCTTCCTGTGAAGGGACAGGAAACTCCGCCGGCATACGAGTACAGAGTGGCAGCGGCCAAAGAGCAAAAGGGCATAAAGAGCACCAATACGATGGTCAGCCTGGTCACCCCGGACGGTGAAAAGTCCGTCAAGGCATTTGTGCGCGGCCCTCACCCGGAGCTGAAGGCGGACACGCTGCTGACCGGTACCCGGCTCACCCTCAAACAGCAGGACACGGTGAAGTTCTATGTCCTGGAGGAGTTTCAAGTGGTCGGGCAGGAAAAGGCCGCTTAAAAAGGGAGGCAGTATGAGAAAAATCGAACGATTCCAAATCACCGGCATGACCATTTCCGGCTTCAAGTCCTACCGGGAGCCGGCGGAGTTCATTTTCGGCAATCCCACGGTGATCACCGGCGGCAACGGCCAGGGCAAGTCCAGCATCGCGGATGCCATCGCTTTCGCGGTAACGGGGCTTCCCTTTTTCGGGGAGCGCGGGATCGACCGCCTCCACAATGAGGAGAGCCAGGAGCTGTTCATCAGTCTGCGCTTTGTGGACGGGGACGGAGCGCCCCATGAGCTGACCCGCACCCGGCAGCGGGACCGCATGGCCATCACCTACGACGGCTATACGGTTCGACAGACGGATCTGTGGGAGATGTTCGGGGAGCGGGATGTATTCCTGTCCATTCTCAATCCGCTCTATTTCATCGAGGAACTGGGCGACAGCGGGAAGAACCTTTTGGAACGGTATCTGCCCGCGGTCTCCCATGAACGTGTTTTGGCGGTGCTTTCCCCCGAGCTGCAACTGGCCCTGAAGGATGAGGAGATTCTGTCCCCGGAGGTCTATCTGAAAAACCTTCGCGCGGAGATCCGGGAGCTGGAGGAGCAGATCATCTACTGGAACGGTCAAAAGGATCTGGCCGATACCCAAGGCCAGGAACATGACAGGGCCAAAGGCGAACTGGAGCGGCGTATCGCTGATCTGGAGGCCGAGATTAAGTCCCTGGAGGCCCGGCAGTATGACGGTATCGACATCAAAGAGCTGGAAGACCGCCTGGTAGAGCTGAGCAATCGTTACAGCGAGGCCCTCCAGGACGGACGGGCAGAGTCCGCACAGGCGCAGGAAAAGCTTCGAGCCCTGCAAGAGAAGATCGACCGGCGCCGGGAAGATCAGTATCAGTCTCCCTATGCCGAAACGACGGCCGTGCTGACGGCCGCGGTCACAGAACTGGCCAAACGGTATAACGAGGAGGTGACCACCTATCGGAGCTTTGTGCCCGGGATGGTGTGTCCCACCTGCCGCCGGCCGGTGACTGACGAAACGCTGCCAGAGGTGCGGAGCTGCCTCAAAAAGGGCATCGCCGAGATCCTGGCCGCCGGAAAGGAACAACGGGCCAAACTTCAGGAATTGAAGGAGCTGGATCAAAAAAGCGCCGGGACCTTTGAACAGTTCAAGGCGGACGACCTCTCCAAGTGGGAGGCGGAGGCCGCCGAACTGGAAAAGGAGTGCGTCGAGGCTAAGGAGGTCGGGCAGCCGGAGCAGATTCAGGCGGAGATGCAGGCGCTGACCGCCGAACTGGAATACGGCAGACTGGAAATAGTGGAATATGACCGGCTGAGAGAGTGCCGGGAGGAACTGACCAGGTGTAAGGCGGAACAGTCCGCCCTCCAGTCCATGTCCAACCAGGCCGCGCCCAACTTTGACGCCCGGATCGACGAAGCCCAGGAGCGGATCGGAACACTGAAGCGGAAAATCGCCAGCGCAGTGGTCTACCTCAGCAAGCGGGCTGAACTGACCTTCGCCCCGCTGAAGATGAACCGGGTGGAGATCTCTCTGTACGACGTGGTGAAGACCACCGGTGAGCTGAAGGACGTGTTCAAGTTCACCTACAACGGCCGGCGCTATGACCGGCTCTCCCTGTCCGAAAAAATCAGGGCGGGGATGGAGGTGTCCGAACTGATGAAGCGGCTCACCGGCCGCTGTTATCCCGTGTTCGTGGATAACATGGAATCTGTGGACGACCTGAATAACGTCCGCTCCACCGGGCAGATCATTCTGGCGAAGTGCGTCAGCAAGGCGCCGCTCCAGGTCCGGCCCGTCAAGCCCATCCAGATGGCGGAACGGAAAGCGGCATAAGAAAACGGAAGGGGGCGCACCCTTGGTCTTTGAGAAAATACCTATCGTGGAGACGGCCAGGCGGTGCGGGCTTGTCCTCGACCATCGGACGCTGCGGCGCACCGAGGTCGAGGCAAGCTGCCCCTTCTGCGGCGACCACGGCAGGGGTAAATTCCATATGAGCCTCAACACCACAACTGATCAGTATCGGTGCAATCTCTGTGGAGTCCACGGCAACAGCGTCACGCTGTACGCCCGGCTCAACGGAGTGACAAATAAAGAGGCGTACCGGGAACTGACGAACGGCGGTAAGGTCATCCCTCTGCCGAAACAGCCGGTTCCCCAAAACACAGAACGGCAGCCGCTTCCATTGGCGGAGCGGCACGCCGCCTATTGCGATCTGCTGGAGCACCTGACCCTTCTGAACAGGCACCGGGACAATCTCCATGAGCGGGGCCTGTCGGATGCACGTATCGACCGCAACCAATATAAAAGCATGCCGGAAACGGCGCGGGGGCGGAGGCTGGCAGCCTCCCTCCTGCGCTCTCTCGGCCATGAACTGCTGGGTCTGCCCGGCTTTCGCACTTGGTATGACGACTGGACCCTGTCCGGACCAAACGGTTTCCTGATCCCTGTCCGAAATAAGGACGGGTTGATTCAGGGGCTGAAGATACGGCTGGACGACGGTGGATCCAATCGGAAATACCGCTGGCTGTCCAGCCGGGACCTACCCAATGGCACCCGGAGCTATTCCTGGGTCCACATCACCGGCGACGTTACACAGAAGCGGGCCTTTCTCACGGAGGGGCCGTTGAAAGGCGACGTGGCAAGCTTTCTCGCAAAGGATGCGCTGTTCGTCTGTATCGGCGGCGTCAACGCCCTGAACGGGCTGTGGGAGACGCTGACCGGCCTGGGTGTGACCCAGGTGGTGGAGGCCATGGACATGGATCAGATGACCAATCCCCAGGTAAGGAGCGCCGTGCTGGCCATGCGCAGGGAGGTTGCGAAGATACCCGGCATAAAATACTCAAAATATACATGGGACCCGGCCTACAAGGGAGTGGACGACTACTTCCTCAGTCGGGTGAGCTCTATGTAACAAGGAGGAGAGCAAGTGGATGACAGAATCATGGTAAAAGCATGTCTCTCAGATAAAGGCGTCGAGTTTCAGACCTTTTCAAAGCAGTGGAGATCGTCCGGTTCGTTCTATGTGCCTATTCTTCAACTGAGGCAGTTGGCCTCAAATCCAGAACTGGTGGTCTCCAATGTGAATTCCTTTGCCACCATGTGGCTGGACAGGCGGAACGACCGCCTGAGCATCCATTTTTCCTGGCTGCGCCGGGATGGGGACCGGCTGAACGGCAGGTATGAGCACGTTGTCCTGCCCTACGGCTCTCTGATGGACGCTGTGGCGCGGTGCGATGAATCCGGCGCCCCTACCGAGTGGCGGGCGCTGTCTGAGGAAAGAACACAATGGCCGAGATTTGTTTTCAAATCTCGGAACAACCTTCATGCCGCCCTGTCGGTCAAGCCGGTGCGCCGAAAGCTGGTCCGATTCCTGCGGGACAATTTCAAGTGGCCCGGCGCCGACCAAATCGTCTTTTGCGACGATTTGGAGCCGTACAGCTTCGGCTTTACCGAGTTCTGCGGCGAGGCGCGGGGAATCACTGGAGGCGTGATCCTGCACGGCCGGGAGGACTTGAACACAGCGCGGTATTCCATCCATACATAAAGAAAGAGAGGAAGAAGATGGGAACTATGTTGAACATGAGCGATTTCATCGGGACATCCCAAGGCAGTGCAGAGCATATGCTGGGGAAATTCCTATATTACTCTTTGGGCAATCTCCTGGTGGGCAAAGAGGAGCTGGCCGATCTCTGTGAGAAACACGGGATGCCCTATACTGTCAGCGGCCGGCTGTCTGTGGCAGATGCCTTTCGCAGCGCGACCGGCGACATCAAAGAGCGCGTCCCTGTGACGGCTCACGGCGAGACCAATATCTATCTGGCCTATTGCCGGGACAACAAGCGGACGGGAAGGATCCTGTCCCGGGAGCTGGTAAAAGAGACTCTGAACCAGCAGACCAACCGCTATGAGAAGCTGGCAAACATCAGCTACGACAAGGAAGACGGCGCCTTCCGTTGCGACAACCTGATGCCTGACGACGCCATCGACGTACAGGGTTGCTGCCAGCGGGCAGAGGAACTGTTCGAGCTCTATCAGCGGTGCGCTAACCGCAAGCAGGTGGAGACCATCTGCACCAATTTCCTGCGCAGCCTGGAGGCCACCAAGCTGAGTATCTGTGGCCATATGTACTTTGTACCCAGGACGCACATGGATCAGGTGGGCCGGTTCGAGGCGTTTATCGAACTGCTCAGTGAGATCAACCTCAATCAAACGCCGCTGACAGTGAACAGTTTTTACATCATCGACGATGAGAAGCAACGCTCCAAGATGACCGAGGAGTTCTACACCGCAGTAAAAAAGGAGATAGCGGACTGCCAGGAACGGTGCGACTATTTCATCAAATCCGGCAGCCAGAGCCCTTCCATCATGGAGCGCTGGGTGCTGAAGGTCCAGGGGCTGGAGCAGAAGAAGCGGCACTATGAGGAGATTCTGCGTCGCGAACTGGACGGCCTGGACGATGAATTCGCTACGCTGAAACTGCTGGCGTCTGAGCTCCAGGCCCGGTCCAGGAGCATCCGCGCCCAGCGGGCAGCGTGACGATGGCCGCAAAAAAGCCCTGCCCCGTTTTTTGAGCGGGGAAAGATAATTTAACGAAACCGCGTTAAATCGCGGTCCCTCCTACTTTTTCAAACGGTAAAAGCCGGACCTTTTCAGGCCCGGCTTTTACCGCAAAAATAAGGTAGTCTTCTTGCTGTAATTACAAAATATTACAGTTTTTTGATGCTATTTACACCCTGCGCTTTCTTTCGACAATTTTTACCAGTTTGCGGTGCTATAGTACAGTCGCTCCATAGGTTGGGAAGGTGGCACTAGAAATCGACCCGGCTGAGTGATCGTCTGCCCTCCCGTTGTCCTGTTGCGGGGGAGGCTTGCGCTCGATGGCGGTCTACTCATGGTGCGGTTGCTGCCTGGAGAAACAGAGAAAGAAAGTAATAGATAGAATTCCGAGCCATTATAAGGCACCTCTTTCCCATAGTAAATATCCCTTTGCGGCCCGGAATGCGCTTCTGCGCGGTCCGGGCCGCTGTTTATTCCACAGGGATATACAGCCTCGCGCCCGTGCCCCTCCCCTCCACATCAAGTTTTTACACAAAATAACTTGATGAGAAGGGAATAATATGAATACGGACAAGAAAACTGATGTTATCAGGTTGCTGAGAACATATCATGACCGTGAGCGTCAGATGGCGCTCCTTCGCTACGAGCTAGAACATCCAGTGCGCGTCACATCGGACGATATGATTGAATCCATGACCTTTGCCCATGGCGAACACCTGGGTAAAAGCGGCGGAGTTGACGTTGATAAGACCGCCCGAATTGCCTTGGAGTATCAAAAGAGGGTGGATTCCACAAATGCTGAAAACGTCCATGTGATCGCTGTGAAGCTGGATAAGCTGGTGCAGACGCAGGAAAGGCTCAAATTCTATGTCTCTCTCTTGAATTCCCGTGAGAGGGATGTGATCCAACTCATTTATTTTGAAGGCCGCTCGGCGGAAGAGGTTGCGTATGAACTGAGTGTCGCTGTGCGAACGGTACATAAGATCAGAGGTCGTGCAGTAGAGCAGCTTGCGGAGATGTATGGTTTTACGGAGGTGGTGGACAGTTAAAGGGCATCACTTACACATGATGGGCAGTATAAGGGCACAATTTGGGCGCAAAACATAGATTGAAAAGGCATATTCCTACATGGTATGATTAGGCTGTAAAAAGGCGGGGGTGTCCTCCATTTTGGGGGACGCCCTCGCCTGATTATATGGAGATGAATATAGTATGTGGTCATTCTATTATCTCATTAGTAATGCCGATGTTGCCAAGCCTATTGACCACAGTCATTTACGGATGTAAGAGCGGATTTGAAATAGTACACCAGATTCAGATTTAACAACTATCAGGAAATGCCATCTGAGTAATCAGCCGGCATTTCACTATATCAGCAAGCATATTTTACACCGAGGTGATACTGTGAAAACAAATAACAAGCGAAAAACGTAGAACAGGCTAGGAAAAAGGCATAGCAAAGCAAGCCCCCGACGGGGAGGCAAGGAAGCAGGTACAGTTAAGCGGATAAAGGTTCCAAGGAGATGGAACCATCCGGAACAAGGCCAAGCGAAACAAGGAGAGCGACAGCCTCTTTCGCAGAGGGAATGAGTCGTTTATGCCGTAGGTTTTCGGGCATGTCAAATTTGTTAAGGTCAGAGGGATTGAATACCTCGCCAGTTTGAAGCATAGCGAAAATGGCAGTCAGGATCATCCTCGCTATGGCAACAACAGCACGTTTTTTGCCCCTGCGCTTCATAAGGCGTTCGTACTTTAGGCGGTAATACGGTTGTTTCTCTGTAGATTTGACGGCGGCATGGGCGGCCTCCACCAGAACCGGCTTCAGGTAAACTCCGGCGCGTGAGACTCTGACGGACTTCTTCTTGCCGGCGGACTGATTGTTGGCCGGAGCCAGTCCAGCCCAGTTGCACAAACGCTTGGAGGAACCGAATTGCGACATATCTGTACCGATCTCCGAGAGGATCGTAATGGCAATACGGCGGTCGATCCCCGGTATCGTGCAGAGCAGGGAGATCTGCCCCTCATACATCTCAAGGAGGTGGTCAACGATTTGGTCTATCTGCTGGATGCGATGGTCAATGTCCGCGAAATGGCCCTGTACGATACGCACCCGTTCCTTCTGCTCCGGGGTCATATTGAAGCCCTGAACGGCTTCAGCTACATCTGAGGCTTTCTTCTTCAGAGAACCCCGCAGCAAAGAAAGACACTGTTCCGAGTCTACGGTATCTGCCTCCAGCAGATAATTCTCAATGGCAGTGGCGGATTTGCCGAACATATCCGAAACAACAGCATCCAGCGTCAGGTTACACACAGTGAAAGCGTTTTGAAAACGGTTCTTCTCACTGGAACGCATGGATACGAGCTTGCTGCGGTATCTGGTAAACTCACGAAGAACACGGATGTCCTTGACGGGAATGTAACTGCCCGGAACAAGGCCCATGCGGAATAGGTCACCGATCCATCTGGAATCCTTCTTGTCATCCTTGTTGCCCTTCACAGCGGAAACCCATTTTGGATTTGCAATGCACACGTGGAAATCCCCCTCAAGGACATTCCAAACGGGGACCCAATACTTTCCGGTGCTCTCCATGCAGACATCTTTGCAGTTGTAGTCGAGCAGCCACTGCTTGAAAGCAACAAGGCCGCTGTAGAAGGTAGAGAACCGTTTTTGATGGTAGTGAGGAATAATGCCATCACTGGAGATGACCGTGGCGACGAGAAAGGTTTTGTGAACATCGACGCCACAGCAGATGGGGTAAGTAAGCTTCACACTGCGCCTCCTTCCAAATTAAGGGAGAGGCAGTGACTGCGCCGCCACACAAAAATACAGAAGTATTTTACAATTCTTACTGTGCGGACTCAAACGACCCTCTTATTTGTGCTTGAAT